>CAYWDW010000112.1:0-10756 GCA_964457105.1 uncultured Heliobacteriaceae bacterium | reverse complement strand
ATCTTCTGTTCGTAATTCGCGCCGCAGGATGGACAGTACATAGAATTCTCCAGAGTTGAATTGACGCACGCAACATCGGCACAGGACCGAGCGCGTCCTGTGCGGTCATTTCTCTTTGCCAGTCGCCTGGCCGGGCTTCACGAGTCCCGCGCCTTCGCGCACGTAAACGACCTGGTTGACCGGCGCATCGCCGATCGTGTCAACCGCGCCGCCGGGCCATTTCACTTCGAGCGTTTTCACCTTTGCGGCCCGGCCCAGGCCGAAATGCACGCGCAGGTCGTTTTGCGAATAGTAACTGCCGCCGCTGCGAACCTCACTCACCTGCGTGCCGCCTTCGGTCACGACTTTGACGCGCGCGCCGATGCCGGTGCGGTTTGATTTGACGCCGATGGTTTTGACGGCAAGCCAGTGGTGACCGCCCTCGCCCGGCGCGGGCGTGTCGAGCCGCATCAGGACGGGCGATTCATTGACCGGATTGATGACTACATCAAGGTCGCCGTCATTGTCGAAATCACCGAACGCGCAGCCGCGACTCGCGGTCGGTTCAAGCAGCGCGCCGCCGATCTTTTCAGTCACGTCCTGAAAACTTCTGTTGCGCAGGTTGCGATACAGCACCTTGCGCTGCGGATAGCCGGCCTCGGTCGTCAGCTTTTCGACTTCGGGATAGACGTGACCGTTGACGAGCAGAATGTCGAGCCAGCCGTCATTGTCAGGATCGAAAAATCCGCAGCCCCAGCCCAGAAAGCGCGTGTTGAGGCCGAGGCCGCTCGTGAAGGTCACGTCATCGAAAGTGTTCTTGCCGAGGTTGCGATAGAGCGTCGAAGTGTCGCCGGAAAAGTTGGTCTTGAAAATATCAAGCAGCCCGTCGCCATCGTAATCGCCTGCGCTGACGCCCATGCCTGCCTGCGGCTTGCCGTCGCCGCTGTAAGCTGCGCCCGCTTCAGCGCCGATGTCAGTAAACGTGCCGTTGCCGTTGTTGTGGTAAAGCGCTGCCGGAGCCGAATCGTTGGCGACATAAATATCGGGCCAGCCGTCATTGTCGAAATCAGATGTCAGCACGCCGAGGCCGTAAGTGCCCATCGTGTTGGTGATGCCAGCTTTTTCTGACACGTCGGTGAACGTGCCGTCGCCGTTGTTGCGATAGAGCATATTCACGCCGCCCGGCAGCCCCGGCGGCCCGCACGCGACCATCACGCCTTTGTACAAACACGGCCCCGTTTCAGGCAGCGGCGCGGTTTTCGGATCGAAGTCAATGTAACTCGCCACAAACAGATCCAGCCTGCCGTCACGGTCATAATCAATGAAGGCGCTGCCCGATCCCCATTTCGTTTTGTTGACGCCGACCCTCGCCCGGTCGGTCACATCGGTGAACGTGCCGTTGCCGTTGTTATGAAAGAGCGCGTTTTTGCCGAAGTAAGAAATGAACAGATCGTCAAAGCCGTCGTTGTCATAATCGCCGACGCACACAGCCTGTCCCCAGCCGGTGCGACCGACGCCTGATTTTTCGGTGACATCGGTGAAGGTGCCGTTGCGATTGTTGCGATATAACCGCGCGGTCGGCTCCTCGCCTTTCGGCAGGCCGCCGAGGCGCGTGCCGTTGACGAAGAACAGATCCTGCCAGCCGTCGTTGTCGTAATCGAACCACGCCACGCCGCAGCCGGTCGTTTCAAGCAGGTACTTGTTTTTATGCTCGTCGCCGTAAATCGTTTTGTGGGTCAGTCCGGCGGCTTTGGCAATATTGGTGAATGAAACGTTGAAGGGAGTGTCGGCAACAGGCGCTTCTTTCGCGCCAGGCTGTTGCGCCGAGGCCGACAGCAGCGACAGCCCGGCGACCAGGCACAGGCACAGGCACAGGCTGAAGAATAAAAATAAAACCCGGAATCCGCTCATCACCGGATAAATATAAATGCGATTCCGAGCGTCTGCCAACAGGCCCGGAGGCAGTTTCCCCTGGGAGCGCGCGCTCCCAGGGGAGACGCTGAGCGTGAGCTATTCCCGCGGGCGTTCTTCGCCGAGAATCAGCGCGCTGCGTGGCGCGACGATGGCTTGTCCGTCCCTGAGCCAGGAAATGCTCTTCCACAATGGCGCGATTCCCACGTGGTGGCCATCGCCGAAGATCGCCCATGCGCCTTTCGGGATGGCAAAGCTCGCGGCCACCGGCTTCGGATTGAGCAGCACCAGCGCCCGCGTCCACGAATCATTCCCGGTCACATCCTCAAGCTGACAGCCCAGACAGTTTTCACTCACCGTCAGGCCCAGATCGTAATCAAGAAACTTCACCGCCTGCCGGACCGCTTCCGCCGTGCGCAGCCGAAAGAGCGGATGCGCGCGACGCAGGCGAATCAGCCCGCGATAATATTCGCTGACATCATAATTCGCCGCCTTCTGCTGCCAGCGAATCATATTCACCGCATCGGGTTTGTCGTAGCTGTTGTGATCGCCGCCCTTGCTGCGCAAAAACTCCTGCCCGGCCTGAATGAACGGAATGCCCTGCGAGGTGAACACAATCACGGCGGCCAGTTTGTCCATCGCGCGGCGGTCGGCTTCGGTGATGCTGGCCATGTCAATCGTGCTGATAAGCAGCCGATCCCAGAGCGTGTGGTTGTCGTGGCACTCGACATAATTGATTGATTCAATCGGCGCGCTGGCAAAATCATCAATCGCCCCGCGCATTCCGATCCGCGTGTTCCAGCCGTTGTTGCCGGTCTGCACAAAGCCGGTTTCGCGCGCATTGAACACGCCGCCCTTGAGCGCGTCACGAAAATGATCGTTGAAAACCGCCCAGCCGCGTTCACGCTGCCGGCCCTTGTGCGTCAGTTCAATCGGCGACGTGCCACCCGCCCAGGGTTCGCCGTAAATCAGCAGGTGCGGATCAATCGCCCGCAGTTCCTTCACAATCAGTTCCAGCGTCTTTTCATCAATCAGCCCCATCAGGTCGAAGCGAAAGCCGTCAACCTTGTACTCAGTCACCCAGTATTTGACCGAGTCGAGAATGAATCGCCGCGCCATCGGCGCTTCGGTGCGAAACTCATTGCCGACGCCCGACCCGTTCCAGTAACTGCCGTCGGGTTTGAGCCGGTAATAGTAGCCCGGCACCAGCCCTTCAAAGCTGTAGATGCGCCCTTTGTCAAAGGCCTCGAACGTGTGGTTATAGACCACATCCAGCACGACGCGCAGGCCGCGCCGGTGCAACGCATCAATCATCCGTTTGACTTCGCTGACGCGCCGCCCGTCCAGGCGTTCAGTCGCATACCACCCGTCCGGCGTATTGAAATGCACGTTGTCATAACCCCAGCCATACACATCTTCAGCTTCGCTGGTGTGAAATTCACCGATGGGCAGAAGCTGCACGACGTTGATGCCGAGTTCAGTCAGATGATCGAGTCCGGTCGGAATATCGGCGCGCCCGGTCAGATGCGTGCCGGTTTCAGTCAGGCCGAGATATTTGCCGCGCCGCTGAATGCCCGAATCAGGATCAATCGTGAAATCGCGGAGGTGCAGTTCATAAATGATCGCATCTTCAATCGGGAAATCAGGCCGGTCAGCCACCGGCGTCGTGTCGCTGACCACCATGGCGCGCCCGTCGTGCGCCGTCACGGCCCGTGCATACGGATCAATCAGCTCGCGCGCCGGATTGAACCGCACGTCATCGCCATCCGCCGTCAGCGTGTAATAAATGCCGGACTGATCACCGGCGACGGTCGTTTCCCAGGTGCCGTCCCAGCGTTCATCGGCGGTTCTGTCAAACGCCACGATGCGCGGCACGCCGCCCGTCGGAGCCGCGTAAAGATGCAGACTGAGGCGGCTCGCCGTCGGCGCCCAGACGCGAAAGGTCGTCCGTTCGCGCCGGTACAGCGCGCCGAGCCGGCGCGTCGAAACATAGCGGTCCGCCGGATGCCGCGCGGCCTGTGATGAATGGCCGGCCGTCAGCAGTGAATAATCGTAGGAAGGTTCGTGGTCGCTCATGTTGCGGAAAGCCGGGTGAGGCCGGCGGCAATGCCGTCATTCGCCTTCATCGCCATACAGCCCGATGAAGATCGTTTCGTCATAATCAACCAGCCCGATTCTCAGGTGGTCAATGAATCCGGTTCTGCCGAGGATGTTGCGCGCAAAGCCTTCGTTTTCGTGAAAGTACACAGTGGCTTCCCACTGATAATTGAAAAGCTGAATGAGGAGTTCGTGACCATAGGCAGTGAACGACCCGGCGGCAGTGGCAATCCGCTGCGAAATGCCGCTGATCAAATCCAGGCCGAGCATCTCGGCATTGTGTTTTTCCAGCACACAAAACGGGCTGCCGGTGTCCAGCATACCTCTGAGATCAAGCAGGTTTCCGCCCCCGGAAATGAGCGTGACAGGCAGGGTAATTCCTCTGGATGAAAATCCTGAATAATCGTGACGGTGCGTGTAAGTCAGATGGTGTCTGCTCATACAATCCCACTCCAGAAGAACTCATCATTCTCAGGAATGTGAACGACCAGAGGCCTCAGGTATCCCCTGGAATGCGCCTCTTTCAGCAGCGGGCGCGGATCAGCACCATGTGCAATCAATGTTTCGCCTTCCAGGAGAATCCATTGACCGCGATATTCGTGCTGGTGTGCGGCCAGCCACTGCTCCTCCCGAGTCCGGTCAATCCAGGAATGGATCGCACGCTGAACGCGCGGCGGGGTTTTGACTGTCATCGCAAGGTCTCCTTTCACAACTCGCTTCAGGCGCCAGCGCCTGTGTAAAGCGGCAGTTTATCATTTCCCGGCCTGCGGACTCGTCTGTTTTTGGGCGACCTGATTCTTCACCGCTTCCTGCGCCGCCAGTTCCGCTTTCAACCGCTCACGATCACGGCCATAGACATCGGCCATTTCGGCGAGTCGCCGGCTGAGTTCACGGGTCAGCATTTCGGCGCGATACCGCCAGCCCCAGTTGCCGCTTTCACGTGCGGGCACGTTCATGCGGCCTGCAGCGCCGATGCCGAGCACGTCCTGCAGGGGCACGATGGCCGTGTCGGCAACTGAACTGAAGGCGAGGCGGATGAAGTCCCAGTTGATTTCGTGGCCGTCAGTGCCGAGGTATTTCAGCACGAACTGACGCTCCTCATTCACTTCTGCCTCACAGCGGGTGCTGTCGCCCGTGCCTGCGCTCGTGAACCAGCCGATGATCGTGTCGTTGTCGTGCGTGCCGGTGTAAACGACACAGTTTTTCGGAAAGTTGTAAGGCTTGAAATCATCGGCCTGCGGGTCGGTGCCGAAGGCGAATTGCAGAATGCGCATGCCGGGAAAGTCGAATTTGTCGCGCAACTGATGGACTTCCTTTGTAATGAAGCCCAGGTCTTCGGCAATGATCGGCAGTTTGCCGAGCGCGCCGCGAATGGCTTCAAAGAGCGCAGCCCCCGGCCCTTCCCGCCACTCGCCATTGATGGCGGTCGTTTCACCGGCAGGCACGGCCCAGTATTTTTCAAAGCCCCGGAAGTGATCGAACCGCACGATGTCCACCTGCGCGAGCGTCGCGCGAATGCGTTCGATCCACCACGTGTAACCATCCTTTTTCATCACATCCCAGCGATAAAGCGGATTGCCCCAGAGCTGGCCCGTGTCGCTGAAATAATCGGGCGGCACACCGGCCACTGCGAGCGGCTGGCCTGCGGCATCCAGCTCGAACAACTCCGGGTGCGCCCAGACATCGGCGCTGTCGTGCGCCACAAAGATCGGCAGATCGCCGATGATGCGGATGCCCTGGTCATTGGCGTAATGCGCCAGCTTCAGCCACTGCTTGAAAAACAGGTACTGAAAAAACTTGTGGGCCTCGATTTCGCGGCGATGATTTTCGCGGAAGAAATGCAGCGCCTGATCCTCGCGGGCGCGCAGGTACTCATCCCATTTCGCCCACTCCGCGCCGCCGTGCGCGTCCTTGATCGAGCGATAAAGCGCGTAATCATCCAGCCACGCCTGCGCCTGTTCACAGAAAGCGCCGAACTCTTCCCTGATCGCCGCGGACGAATCTTTCAAAGCATTGTCGTAAGCCCGCCGGAGCAGCCTGGTTCTGAATTCGATCACCGGGCCGTAATCAACCTCATCAGCCGGAAAGTCCGGCGCGCCGGCAAGATCAGCGGCTGAAAGCAGCCCGTCCTCAACCAGCGCCTCCAGGCTGACGAGCAGCGGGTTGCCGGCAAAGGCCGAAAAACACTGATACGGCGAATCGCCATACCCGGTCGGCCCAAGCGGCAGCACCTGCCACAGGCTTTGCCGACTCGCGGCCAGAAAATCAATGAAGTCGTAAGCCGCTGCGCCCAGATCGCCGATGCCGAACCGCCCAGGCAGCGAAGTCGGATGCAGCAGAACGCCGCTCGCTCGTGGAAAACTCATAATTATTCCCTCCGGCAAATGACCAGGCTCAGACTGACTCAGCCTCGGTAATGGAAATTATTTCAGGCGCGACGAAGATCCGATTGCGCTGCCGCCCGGTCGCTTCCTTCAGAATTCCTGCCTCAATCAGCTTGTCAACATTCATCTGGGCAGCTCTCGGAGTGATCCCAAATTGCCGGGTGATTCCGGCAATCGTGATCGCCGGGGCATCAAACAGTTTGTCAATCAATCCGAGCAGCAGGGCTGATGAGCGCACAGACTGGAACTGCTCGCGGTAACGCCGCCAGAGATCAAGGAGCGCGTGCGAACGCCTGACTGCATCCAGCGATTGTTCTGCTACTCCGCGCAGGAAAAAAGCAATCCATTCACTCCACGCGCCGTGCTGGCTGACAGCCAGTAACAACCGATAATAATCCTGCCGATGATGCTCGAAGAAAGCGCTGAGATAAAGCAATGGCTGCGGCAAAGCTCCAGCCTCGCACAGCAGCAGCGTCAACAGCAGCCTCCCCGCCCGGCCATTGCCATCAAGGAAAGGATGAATCGCTTCAAACTGGTAATGGATAAAGGCCAGCCGCACAACCAGCGGCAGAGATGAAGGTGTGTGCCAGTAGTTTTCCAGTGCCCCCAGGGCCTCATTCATTTCAGTCACTGGCGGAGGCACATAAGTCGCATCCATCAATGTGCAACCGGGTAGCCCGATCCAGTTTTGTGAGCGCCGAAACTCGCCGGGTGTCAGGCCGGCTCCGCGTACTCCCTGCATCAGTTGTTCGTGGATCTCACGCAATAACCGCAAACTGACCGGCAGATCCTTCAATCTTGTCAGCCCGTATTGTAAGGCTCTGACGTAATTGAGAACTTCACGGACATCAGCCACTCGCGGTTCTGAAGTATTGTCTGCTTCAAAAAGCAACAGATCAGACAGTCCCGCCTGGGTTCCTTCAATGCGACTGGATAAGATCGCTTCTCGCCTGATGAACGGATTGATCAGCAGATGCGGATTGGGCAGATTGCGGGCAATCCCCGCCAGTTCACTCAGCGCGCGTTCAGCCTCTGAAATCTGCCTGACAAATTCCCAGGTCAGATCAAGAGATGGCGGCAGCGGAGCGGGAACAAACGCCCAGTATCCCTGAGGAGTGCTGATCAGATGACCTGATTTATTTTCACTGAAATCGGCAGGACGCATGCTGATTATACTTTTGTACAGTCTGGTCTTACGTAATGATACTTCAGGCCTGCAAAGTATCATTGCTCTCTTTGGAAAGTAAACCACTCATCTGTTGTCAGAACGACTGCGGCAACAATGCCCCCGGCTTCCAGAACTACTGCTCTTACCGCACATGTGTTAATTGACACCCCTTTTGCCGCTGTAGTAGCTTGTGACTCACGCATGACCCGCGCACAGCCCTGCCGCTCTGATCCTGCTCCCCGCACAGTCTGGTGAAGCGGATTCGGTCTGGCTGTTCGCCATAAACGAGGAGAGTCACGGCACTGCGTAAAACAAAAATCACACTGCCGGAACGCGGGCTTGAGGCACTTTTCGGCCCGCACGATCAGAACATCAAATACCTCGAATCGCTCCTGAGCGTGCGCGTCGGCGGTCGCGGCGGCGAACTGATGGTCGAAGGCGAAGAGGAAGATGTCGCCGTCGTCGAGCGGATTCTGAAGGATTACGGTCAGCTTTTCGCCGAAGGCCGCGCGCCATCCGACACCGAACTGCGCGCCGCCTTCAAGCAGATTGCCGAAGACCGCACCGCCTCGCTGCGCGAATTATTCTCGGCCCAGAAACGCATCAACCCGTCAGGCCGCAAACAGGTCACCGCGCGCTCACAGAACCAGCGCCGCTACATTGAAGCCATCGAACGGGACGATATTGTCTTTGGCATTGGCCCGGCTGGCACCGGCAAGACGTTCATCGCCGTGGCTATGGCCGTGCAGTACCTGCTCGCCAAGCGCGTCAACCGCATCGTGCTGGCGCGTCCGGCAGTCGAAGCGGGTGAAAAGCTCGGCTTTCTGCCCGGCGATTTGCAGGACAAGGTTGATCCGTACCTGCGCCCGCTGTACGACGCGCTCTTTGATCTGCTGGATTTCGAGCGCGTGACGAAGCTGCTCGAAAAGCGCGTGATCGAAATTGCGCCGCTGGCATTCATGCGGGGAAGAGCGCAATCGCTCGACAGTCTGCTGATGACGCCACACGGCTGGCGCCGAATGGGTGAGATTGAAGCTGGTGATCTGGTCATCGGTTCGGACGGGAAGCCGGTAGTCGTGACCGGCGTTTTCCCGCAGGGCGCCAGGCAGGTTTATCGCGTGACGATGACCGACGGCTCAAACACGATTGCCTGCGCCGAACATCTCTGGCAGGTCAGGACGATGGAAGACAAACGGCGCAACAAATCGCCGCGTGTTTTGCAAACGCAGGAAATGCTCGGCAACTTTCGGCGCAATCATCAGTATCGTTACGAACTGCCATTGCTTTCCGCGCCGGTTGAGTGGACTGAAAGAAATGTTCCGCTTGAACCTTATGCGCTCGGCCTGATGCTCGGTGATGGTGGTCTTTCCGGTAAAACCCCGCCAACCTTTGCCACCGCTGATGCTGAACTCATTTCATCCCTCAGTTTGTCATTTGCGGATCTCAATCTGCACATCCGCCGCAAATCAGAAATTGACTACGTGATTGTGAATCCGCTGGCCGGAAAAGGCGGCAACAGGTTTGCGCCGATTCGCAATCCACTCACGCAGGCGTTGCGCGAATTGAATCTGTCGGGCACTTATTCATCCAGCAAATTCATTCCCGAAGTTTATCTTTACAACAGCGCCGCCGTGCGCATCGCGCTGTTGCAGGGTCTGCTGGATACTGATGGCGGCCCGGTGACGCAGGATGGGCGGAGTTGTCGGGTTCAATACACGACCACTTCTGAAAGATTGAAAGACGATGTCGTGTTTCTTGTGCGCTCGCTGGGCGGCGTGGCGTACTGGAGAAAACGTCCGGCTGAAGGTCGCGCGCCAGGCTTTGCCAGGGGCAGGCTTGTGTTTCATAACACGGACTCTTATGTGCTGGAACTTCGCCTGCCTGAACAGATCAAACCGTTCCGGTTGCGGCGCAAAGCGAAAATATATGAAAGGTTCGGCGGCGGTCGCCCGCTGCGCTTCATCAAAAACATCGAACCTGTCGGCGTGCAGGAAACACAATGCATCAGCGTCGCCGCGCCTGATTCACTGTATGTCACTGACGATTTCATTCTGACGCACAACACGCTTTCGGATGCTTTCATCATTCTCGACGAAGCGCAGAACACGACTTCCGAACAGATGAAGATGTTTCTGACGCGCATCGGGTTTGGCTCGAAGGCGGTGATTACGGGCGATGTGACGCAGATTGATCTGCCTTCGGGTCGCAAGTCGGGACTCGTTGAAGCGCAGCGCGTGGTCAATGACATCAACGGCATTTCGTTCATTCAATTCAATGAAACCGATGTCGTGCGTCACCGCCTGGTGCAGATGATCGTCAGGGCTTACGATGAACACAACAAAAAGATCAGCCTCTGAGCCGTCGCCCGTGATCGAAGTCATCAATCGTCAGCGGCTGTTTTCGATCAATCGCGCCGCTCTTGCCAGCCTGAGCCGTCAGGTGCTGGATCGCATCAATCGCCCCGCCGCCATCGTCACCATCACGTTCATCCGCGATGCTGCAATGCAGCGACTCAACCGCACCTGGCGCGGCATTGATGCGCCGACTGACGTGCTGTCATTCGCTTATCACGAAAGCGACGAAACCGCCCCCGGCGCTGAGTTCGATCAGCTCGGCGACGTAATCATTTCGGTTGAGACTGCCGCGCGGTACGCGCAGCAACTGGGGCTGACGTTTGAAGATGAGATTCGCACGCTGGTCATTCATGGTACGCTGCACCTTGCCGGGTATGACCACGAAACCGATAATGGCGAAATGAACCGGCTGGAACGCCGGTTACGAAAAGAATTAATGCGATAGTGGTCAATGGTCAGTCGTCAGTTGTCCGTTGTTGTCACGGACCACGGACCACGGACCACGGACCACAGGTCACTGACCACCGATATGGAATCTGAAATAGCCTTGACCAGCATCCTGCTTCTGGTGCTGGTCGTCGTTGCTACAGCCAAAAGCGCCCTGGATGAACTGAGCGATGTTGCGCTGCGCCGTCTGGCGAGCGAAAGCGCCGGGATGCGGCATGCCGCTTTTGTGCGTTCGATTCAGGAGCGTTATCACCTGTTCAATTTCACGCTCACCTTTGGCATTCACCTTTCGATTGCCTCGATTGCGATTGTCATCACTTCGCTCTCCATCAAACTGCACGCTCAGCATTTTCTGCTGATTGCCTTTCTGCTGATGGTGGCGACGCGACGGCTTGCGCTTCCCACGCGCCGTGACC
>CAYWDW010000111.1:0-10760 GCA_964457105.1 uncultured Heliobacteriaceae bacterium | reverse complement strand
GCGATGTTTGATGAACGCGAGGAAATCAGGAAAAGTTATCAGCTTTCGCCCGGCGCGCGCGTCAAAGTGTCAGGCCTGAACGGGCCGGTCACGATTGAAACCACCGACGGCAGCACCGCCGAAATTTTCATCGAACGCACCGCCCGCACCCGCGAGGCCCTGGATTCGCGCCCGGTCATCATTGAATCCACGCCCGATCAGCTCATCATCCGCACCGAAAAAGACCGCGAAGGTTCGTCGGGCGGGCGCGACAAAAACGTGCATGATCGCGCCATCCTGAAAATGCCGCGCCGCATTGATCTCACGGTCAGCGGCATCAACGGCACCGTCAGCGTGGCCGACATCGAAGGCAAAGCTGAAGTCAGCGGCGTCAACGGCAGCGTCAGCTTCGCCGAGGCCGCCAGTTTCTCGCGCATCTCAGGCATCAATGGCCGCGTCGTCGTCGGCATGAACCGCATCGGTGAAGGCGGCCTCAAAATCAGCGGCATCAACGGCTCAGTCGAATGCCGCATCAGCGAAGCCGTCAATGCCGAACTCAACACTTCAGGCGTCAATGGCCGCGTCAGCGTCAATCTCGACCGCGTCACGATGCGCGGTGAACTGACCCGTTCACGCATCAACGCAAAAATCGGCAACGGCGGCCCGGCCATTTCAGTGTCAGGCATCAATGGCAATGTGCAGTTCAATCCGCTGAACTGAAGGCGGGCACACCTGATGTCAGGACACATTTGATAAAGTAGCTTCCAGGTTGATTTTAGTCTGTGGAGAAAGCGCCGCAAACAATGAGCGATCCTTTTGCACAAGTGCGATCATTGCGGAAACCAGGCTCAATTCACAACGTCCCTTCCGGCGAGAGGCGACGCGCCGCAAGAGTTGCTTTGCTTCCGGGCCGCCGCGCATCAGCAAGGCCATCCCGAGCGTTGTCAGCACCAGCAGGGCGATGGCGAACAAGGCGAACAGGCGTGACCACGCGGCAATCTCTGTGACACGAGCTTCGGCGAAGCCGAGCGCCCATTTGGCGTCGCGGAATCCCTCTTCGCAGCAGAATCGAAAGCCGTATTCTCTGGCCATCGGTTCGGCGCGCAGCTTCAGATTGCTGACCAGATACCAGGTTTCCAGTTTGCCCTTTTTGTTGCGCGCCCGACTCATCGTGAGCCAGAGCTGGCGCGGCGACTTCTCGCCATAGTAGAGCCGTCCGAGGTTGCGCCGTCGCGCATTGCCTGCAAACCGGATCGCATTGAGCTTGACCCACTCCCCGCGCTGGAAGACTTTGACCGAGCCTTTGACGCGAATGATGAAGTTGATCCTGAGTGCATCGAGTAAGGCAAACAGCTCATCGTCAGGAAAACCACGGTCGGCTGAGAGCCGAATGCGACCGGGCTTGACGGATTGAAAGATCAGCTTGAAGGCGCTCTTAATGACCGCCAGTTCGGAGCGTTTCATCCGGCCTTTGAGCACGCGCTGTGAATAGGCGCGCCAAAAGATGGGGAGCGCGCGCCGTCCGACGACGAGTGAAATGACTAGCAGATGCTGCTCAGCCTCGCTGGTCCAACACGCTCGCTTACAAAAAGTGTCCAGACATCAGCGGGCACACAGAAAATTGCAAGGCCGCGCCGTGAGCGCAGAGAATTTTCAAGCTTCTCTGCGCTCGCGGCGTTTAGATCGGCAGCGCGTTCGCATCCGCACCGATTATATGGATAATGTTCGGCGCACGACTGATCTGCGGTTGAATCAGCCGCACCTGTTTCAACGAAAATTTCAGACACATTACCCCGAAGGAGGAATTTATGCGCCGGACTCTGACACAGCGCACTGTGATGATGACGGCCCTGATGCTGGCGGTCGGTTTGCTGTCAACGATCTGGCTCGGCGCCCGCACGAGCGCCCAGGAACAGGCTGCCGCCAAACCTGCCGAAGAAACGATGGAGCAGAAACACAAAAATATTCAGGCGCTCAAGGGCGTGCCGGCGTCGCAGCTTTATCAGATTATGAATCAGTTCAATGTCGCGCTCGGCGCTGACTGCGCGTTCTGTCACGTCAAAAACGGCGAGCAGTGGGAATGGGACAGGGACGACAAGCGCGCCAAGCAGACCGCGCGCCGGATGATTCAGTTGACGATGGGTCTCAACAGGGATTTCTTCCAGGGCCGCCCGCAGGTCAGTTGCTACACCTGTCACCAGGGCGCAGAGCATCCGCGCGGCGTGGCGGCGCTGCCGCGTGACTTTGCTGAGAAACACGAAGAAGCTGCCCGCCCGGCGGCAGGCTGGCCAACCCCGCAGCAGATTCTGGATAAATATGTGCAGGCCGTCGGTGGCACTGAGGCGGCTGCAAAACTCGGCAGCCGTATTCTCAAAGGTTCATATCTGACCGCCAGAAATCAGAGCTTCCCGCTGGAAATGAAAATCGCCGGGCCTGACAAATGGGTGCAGACGATGACGGTGCCCGGTGTCGGCACGCAGTCGGCAGGCGTCAGCGGCAGCGCTTCGTGGCTGAAGGACAGTCGTGAGAATCGCCCGCTTTCGCCGCTCGAACTGAGCCGTTTCAGCAGCCAGGTAAAGGCGCTCGAACCGTTGCAGCTTGTCGCTCCCTATCCGCGCCTGAATTTTGGCGGCAGGGTGAAAATCGGTGATCGTGAAGCCTGGATTCTCAGCGGCCTGACTCCTGACCGGAAGCGCGTGCGGTATTTCTTCGACGCGCAGACCGGTTTGCTGCTGCGCCGCGCGGTGATCGGCGAAACGGTCGTCGGTCAGGATCCTGAACAGACCGATTATGAAGATTACCGCGAGGTGAACGGCGTCAAAATTCCCTTCACGATTCGCACGTCGTACCTTGATGCGTTCTTTTCAGGCACGCGCAGGCTGACCGATGTTAAGGCCGCCGCGCTTGATGACGCGCAGTTCAATTCACCTGCGAAGTAAATAAACGCACGCACCATCAGCCTGATGCTCATTGTTCAGGCTGGTGGTGTTGTCAGTTCAGACGATGGCAACAGAGATCGGAACAATCAGGAAACTCGGCCTGCTGATGCTGGCGCTGCTTTCGGCGGCGTTGTTCATTCAGCGTGCCCCTGCGCAGTCGAATCAGCTCTGGAAGTTCGACACCGGAGGCTGAGTCTATTCAACGCCTGCGGTCGCGGGCGAACTGGTGCTGATTGGTTCCTGCGCCGGAGTGTTTTATGCGCTGGAGCAAAAGACCGGGCAGGAGCGATGGTCTTACGACATCAAAAAGGACGGCGCGCAAAGCAGCTTTCACGGTGATCCTTTGATTGCCGGTGAGCTGATTATTGTCGGCACAGATGGCGGCCACACCGCGCAGGCAGGCGGGCTGTACGCCTTTGAAATCAGTTCGGGCAAAGTGCGCTGGCGGCTTCCGGTCAAAGCCGGCATCACGACCGATGTGATGCGCGGCGGCGAGCTGCTTTATGCCGTGACGATGGCCGATGAACTGGTGTGTGTGGAATTGCAGACCGGGCGATTGAAATGGAGCCACGCCGCCGGTGCGCCGAAGGATGATCGCCTGCTGAATTCAGCTCCGGCGGTTTCAGGCGCGCAGGTCTTTTTCGGCACGCTCAGCGGGCAGTTGATTTCATTCGCCGCATCCGGTCGGCAGTTGTGGCGGCGCGACCTCGGCGCGCCGGTCTCAGCCTCCATCCTCGCGCACGAGGCTGAACTTTACCTCGGGCTGAATAACGGCAGGCTGCTGCGCGTGAATCAGAAAACGGGCGAGACGCTGAGCGAAACCAGGCTGGTCGGCGCGGTGCGCGGCGTGCCGGTGATTGCTGACCGGATGGTGCTGGTTATGCACGGCAGAGATGAGCAGGATCAGACCCTGACGGCGCTCGATCTGTCGCTGCAAAAAATTCTGTGGCAGCAGCAAAACAACTGGTGCAGTGCACGCCCGCACCTGTGGCGCGGCCAGGCGCTGCTTGGGAACACGCGCGGCGAAGTCGTCGCGGTGCAGTTGGCTGATGGCGCGCTGCGCTGGGCTGAAAAGCTGCGCGGCCCGATTCGCAGCATTGGCAGCGAGGCCGGAGTGATCCTGACCGGAACTCAGCGCGGCCTCGTCTTCGCCTTCACTGCCGCCGGTCGCTGAAACCGTCCGGCAATCGGATGTGAGTTGTGTGGTCCGCAGAGCGGACGAATTCAATAAAGAGCATCCGCGATGTTGCCATCCCTGAAGGGGACGCGGTGATGAATTGCAAGACGACTCCTTCAGAGTCGGGAAAGTCAGGGATCCGCTTCGGCGGGTTGCACCCGCCGCTATTGAATTCGTCCGCTCCGCGGACAGGTTGAAACCGTCGAGATCGGGATCGAATTCTTCACTGACAATTTCAGCCGCTATTGCATTTGCCTGTTTCGCGGACAGGTTGAATGTTGCCTGCTTCATCCCATTCGCATTCAGATCCCGCAAACGAAAGGCTGGTCACTGATGGGGCTGCTGGAAATTTATCTGAAACGTCAGACCTGGGCTGAGTACCTGAATGAACTCGCCGATGCCGAGCCGCGCCCTGATGTGCTTCATCCGGCAGCGTTGCCGGATGAAGCCAGGCCGCCTGATGCTGATTTCAATCTGCGGCACGGCGATCTGCTCTGGAAACGGGCATTGCAGCAGGAACAAATCAGTCAGACGCTGGCAGAAATCCGGCTCGCTGAATTTGAGCGCGAAGCCAGGGCTTACCGCGCCCGCGCCGAACGCGCTTATCTCAACGGCTGGTACGCGGAAGCGTTGCGCGACTTTCTGGAAGCCGAAAAACGCAACTATCCCGATTATGCCGTTCATCGTTCAATTGCGCAGATCTGTCTGTATCACCTGATTGATTTGCCGAGGGCGCTTGAATATTTTCAGAAAGCCGCCCGGTATGCCCGCCCGCTTGATGCCGCGCAGGCTGCCGAAGCGTCGTTCTTTGCCGCCGTGGTCTGCCTGCTGCAACACGACCCTGGCGCGGCCTTCAATCACCTGCGCGAAGCCGTCACGCTCAACCCTGAATCAGCGGTCGCCCGCTATCAGCTTGCCTGCCTGGCCGCGTTGCAGGGCGCAGCGGGCGAGGCGCTGGAAAGTCTTGAACTGGCCATCAGGGCTGACGCGCGTTACTTTGAACTGGCCGGAGCCGAGACGGCTTTTGATGCGATCCGCGCAGCGGTGACGGCGCTGCTGGACCGGCTGATGCCGCCGGTCAGAGGCAAACTGAGCGAGGTCAGGCACGAGGCCGCACAGTTGCAGGGATACGTTATCGCGCAGCCGGTGGCGGACCAGATTGCCGCCGTGCTGGCGCAGGTCGAAGAGGCATCAGCCGGTGCGATGACCTGTCAGACGGGCCTGCGCGTGATGGAATCGCTGGCGCAGATTCAGCAGGAACTGCGCCGCCTGCACGACCGTTTTTCTCAGCAATACTCGGTTGATCCGCGCGATTACATTCGTTCGGTGGCTTTCAGCGGCGACGGGCGGCTGCTGGCAACGGGCTTTCTGCACGGCGGCTTGCAGGTCCGTGAAGCCGAGTCGGGCCTGCAGCTTTTTTCGCACAACGCCCATGTGGCCAGTGTGCAGTCGGTCGCCTTCAGTCCGAACAATTACTGGCTGGCTTCCGGCAGCCGGGACCGCGACATCAAACTGTGGGAAGCCGGGACCGGCCACGAAGTGCAAACCCTCAAAGGTCACACGAGCGAAGTCCGGCAGGTGTCGTTCAGTCCTGACGGGCAGTGGCTGGCCTCAGCGAGTCACGACCTGACCGTGCGGTTGTGGCGCGTGGCGACAGGCCGCGAAGCCGTCAGGTTCACGGGCCACACGATGCCCGTCACCGCCGCGATTTTCAGCCCCGACGGCAGCGTGATTGCTTCGGGAAGCTGGGACAAATCAATCCGGCTCTGGGACGTGGCGACCGCGCGAGTCACGGCCCGGCTGACCGGCCACACGAAAGGCGTCGCTTCGCTGGCGATCAGTCCTGACGGCGCGTGGCTGGCTTCGGGTGGCGAAGACGCCACCGTGAAGTTGTGGAATCTGAAGACGGGATGTGAAGCGCGGACTTTCACCGGGCATGGCAACAGCGTGACTTCGGTGGCCTTCAGTCCTGACGGTGAACTGCTCGCCGCCGGCTGCCTCGGTCACATCGTGATGGTCTGGAAGTTGTCAACCGGCGAGGTCATCAAACGTTTGTGGTATCAGAACATCAGCTACAACTCAGTCGCCTTCAGCCCCGGCGGTCAGTGGCTCGCGCTCGGCAGCCGTGATTTGCAACTGTGGCTGAAGGTGATCCTGACCCCTGATGAATACGCCGAAGTCAGAGCCGGAAGCGAAAGGGCATTGAATGCCGCCTGCGAACAGCCTGGACGCCGGTTGCCTGATTACCTGCCGATGGATCTCACACGCCGCTCCTGAGCCTGTCTGAAGGCCGATAGAATCAAGTTAAGTGGAAGAGAGACGACGGAACAAACGGAATGAACGGAACAAACGGAAAAAGACAGCAAAACCCTGAGAAGTTCCGTGCGGTTCCGTTATTTTCGTTTGTTCCGTATTCTCTCTTCAGGTCTTCACCTCGCTGACTTAATGCCATTGGTCTGAAGGCAGGCTATGCAAACCGCTCATCGCCCGAATCATTCGCCGTCACAATTTCAACTGCGAGGTCGTCAGGCAGAAATTTTCTCTGCCGGTTGCATTCGCTGACGAGTCAGTGATTGCATGCAGTCATTCGGAAATACCAACTGACTTTGCATTCAATCAGAGATCAGGGATGACACTGCCCATGTCAGACGAACTCAGGTTGCATTTCACCAGCATTGACTGGTGGCTGTTGACGCTGTCGGTGGTGTGTGGCGCGGGGTATCTGCTCGCGGGTTTTTATTTCAACCTGACACCTGCACATCAGACTTACCTGACGCTGGCCATGGCGCTGAAGGGGCTGGCGGTGTCGCCGCTGGCGCTGATTGCGCTGCGGCGGGCGACGGGCTGGGATCAGTGGCTGCTTGGCGGCGCGCTGGCGTTTTCAAGCCTGGGTGACGTGCTGCTGGCGATGCGCGGCAGGTTTGTTTACGGCCTCGTCGCTTTTCTGCTGGCGCATCTGCTTTACGTGCCGCTGTTCATCAGGCAGTGGCCGCCGCAGCCGTTTCGCGCCGCGCCCTGGAAGCTGATCGTGACGGGCCTGGTGATCGTTTATGCGGCGGTGATGTTGTGGTGGCTGCTGCCGCTGCGGGATGGTTTGTCAGCGCCGGTGGCGATTTATCTGTGCGTGCTGACGGCGATGGTGAGCACGGCCACGCTGGCTGATTTTGAAACGGCCTGGGTGACGGTCGGAGCGATCCTGTTTCTGATTTCCGATTCGCTGATTGCGCTCAATAAATTCAAGGGACTGTTCGGCCCGGTGTCGTCCGGCCTGCTGATCTGGGCGACTTATTACAACGCGCAGTATCTGATTGCCCTGGGCGTCCTCGGTGAATTGTGTCGTCAGGCCGACTTTGCCGAATTTGAACCCGAAGATCTGGCGGCGTCTGATTCGGTGCATTCGATCCTGCGGTGAAGGCCGCAGACAAAAGCGGAAGCGAGACGACGGAACAGACGAAAATAACGGCACACACAAAACAGGCAAAATGTTTTCAGGGCTGATCCTGTGTGCCGTGAGGGCCGTCTGTTCCGTCGTCCCGCTTGTTCTTTCAGCGCGGAGTTGATTGCCAGCCGGGGCGGTAAAAGATGTAAGTTTTCCCAAGTTCCTTCGGCGGTCTGACGATCAGTTTCAGTTTGTGCCAGCGCGTGTCATTGGCCGCATCGGTCGGATAAAAACCAATCACGTACTGATGCCGCAGCATCAGCGCAATGCGCGTGTAAATGTCCGTGACCTCAGATTCCTCCTGCGGAAAGAAGGTCAGCCCGCCGGTTGATTCGGTAATGTTTTCGAGCGTGCCGACGCCGCTGCCATACTGGCTGATGCCGATGGCGTAAATCTGCGCGTCGGTCTCCTTCAGCGTCTTGCGCAGTTCGCCGTAAGAATACCGACTGCTGTTCTCCTCGCCGTCAGAAATAATCAGCAGAGCCTTTTTCGGATGCCGTCCCTGCCGCACTTTTTCGAGCGCGAGATAAGTAGCATCAAAGAGCGCCGTGCTGCCCTTTGATTTGATGAAGACTGTGCGGTTGAGAATTTCCTGCGGCAGCGAAGTGAAGTCCTGCACCAGTTTCGGGCGGTCATTGAAGGCGATGATGAAATATTCGTCGTCGTCGTGCGAATTCTCAAACAGCCCGCGCAGCGCGTGAATGGCCTGCATCGTCAGCGGCTTCATCGAATGCGAAACGTCGTACACGATGCCGAGCGTCAGCGGCGCGTCTTCATCGCGGAAGAGGGCAATCTCCTGCCGGATGCCGTCGTCATAAACTTCAAAATCATCCTTCGTCAATCCGGTCACAAAACGCCGGCGACTGTCGCTGACCGTCACGGTGACGCTGACCAGCCGGGTTTCAATGCGGATGCGGTCTTCCTGTCCGGGCGGCTTCTGTTCCTGTTTTTGCTGCGCCGCACCGGGCGACGCGCACAGCGCGCTGCACAACAGCAGACAGGTCATTGTTCGGCGGTTCATCATCGCTTGCAGCTCAGGGTCAGCGGTTTTTGCGTTTGCGTTGTTCGAGCAGCAGGTTCAGCTTCAGCGTCTGTTCTTCAAGCTGTTTTCTGAGCCGGTCGCGTTCGTCGTCAGCGCAGTCGGCGAGCCTGCGGCGCAGCGCGCCGATTGCACCGAGGACTTCGATTTCAGCGGGCACGATCCCGGCATTTTTCAGCATCGCATGCGTCAGCCGCTGATCTTCGGGCGTGGCAAAGTATTCATCCAGATTCAGCGGCTGCCCGCGACCCGGCAGGTCGCTGAACTCGCCCTGATCCATCGCCTCACGGATTTTGTTTTCGATCAGCTTGTCGAACGACATAAGTCAAATGCTGTGCTGCTACAGGTTCAGTCTTCACCTATTTCAGCTCGAATTCAACCGTGCGGGTTTGCCACGTTCCGCTGCTGACGTCGCCGGGAAAGATGATTTCAGCGATGTGCCAGCCCTGCGCTTCACCTTTCAGTGTTGCGCCTGACGCATTCAACGGCTTCAGGCCGCCGCGCAGGCGCAGCGAATAAGCGCGTCCGCTCAGACCTTCAACCCTGAGCGCCAGTTTTCGTTCAGCCGGTGTGGTGACATCCAGCACCTTCAGCGAACTGGTACGGTCGCCAGGCAGCGGTGCCGTGACCGGCACATCAATTTCAATTCCGCCATTGAAGGAATATTCAATCACCGCGCGGCGACGCAGCGTCAGTTGCGTGACGCTGGTCGGATAGATGCCTGACCTGACCACGGCAATTCCGGTCGGCTGCCCGTCAAGCCTGACTTTCGCCGCCTGCGACAGGGCGGGCAGGGCCGGAGACAACTGCACTTCAACGGGTTCATCATCCTGTTTTGAGATTTCAATGCGCAGTTTGTGGGTGCCGCTGCGCACGGCTTCGAGGCTGATTCGATGCGGGCCGAAACAGTAATTTCTGACGTTCAGGCGATCCCACGCGGCAGGAAGCTGGGGCGACATCATGAGCTTGTTCGCCGGAGCATCGGGGCGCAAACCGAGCAGTCCGCGCACGAGCGGCGTGATGACCATGCCTGATGAAAACAACTGATGCGGGACCGCTTCATCCAGCGGGCGGTAAAAATCGCCCGACAGAATTTCAGGATGTGCGCCGAGCGCAAAATCAAAGGTCAGATTGGCGGTCTGCTTCAAATGCGCGAAGCCCGAATGCGGGCGCTGATAAGCGTATTCGGCAGTCGCCACAAAGCCGGTCAGAAACGGCCACACGCCGCCGTTGTTGTAAGCCATCGGGTCATAGGCCGGGCTGTTGTTGCCAATCATCCGCGTGCCCCAGTCCGTGCTCAGATGCGCCGACGCGAGTCCGGCCAGCGTGGCCCCGGCCTTGTCGTCATCAGGCAGCCTGAAAGTCATCGGCACTGCGGTCCACGCCGTCAGTTCCATATTCTGCTTTCCGCTTCTGGTCAGCGCGTAGGCATAGCGGCCTTCTGCCTGGTTCCAGTAACGTTCATTGATCGCCTGTCTGCCGCGTTTGTAACGATCAGCGGCCACCTTTTCAGTCTGTGCATCACCGCGCAGTGCGGCCATCTGCTGCATCGCGCGCGAGGCTTCGACATTGACGGCGGCGAGGTAAATGTCCTGGTGCAGATCCTCAAGCAGCGAACCCAGTTCCGACGCGCCGAGTCCGGCCTTTGAGTTTTCGAGAATGCCATCGCCGTCGCTGTCATTGTCAGCGCAGAACTGATAGGCCTTTGTCAGCACGGGCCATAACTCTTCGACAAACTTCCGGTCGCCGCTTTGCGCCAGCAGGTTGCCGACAGCCGCGATGTAAAACGGCGTCGTGTCGGCGTGAATGAAGGCATACGGGTATTCCTCAAACCATTTGATCATTCCGGCTGACTGCGAAATTTCGTGTGTGATCTTGCCATCGGCGCGCTGATATTTCGCCAGAAATCTGAACGCGGCTTGGACCGCATCGAAGTCGCCGTAACCAGTCATCGCCAGTGAATTGATGGCCGCATCGCCGCCAAAGTACCAGCCAAAACCGGGCCGCGCGCCTTCGCCGGTTGCGCCCCATCCGGCCACCAGACCGAGGCCGAGGTCAGGGTTATTGATCAGTCCCTTGTCGAGCGCGACCTTTGCCCATTCAAAGGCGAGATCAAGCTGACGGTCGGGCGTTTCGATGCTCATCATTTCATCGCGCAGGCGGCGGTAATGCGCGACAGTCTGCTGA
>CAYWDW010000110.1:0-10761 GCA_964457105.1 uncultured Heliobacteriaceae bacterium | reverse complement strand
CTTCTCTTCTTCTCTTCGTGTCTCTTCGTGTGGCTTCGTGGAAAGAAAGCTTCATTCCGCTCGCAGAATGCCCAGTGGTTTTTTCACCATCACGTCCCAGCTCGACAGCACGCCGACGAGCATCACGATGATGACGGTGGCGGCGATGCCGGCCAGGTTGATCGAAGGCGTAAAGCTCCAGGGGATTTCCAGACCGTGACGGCTGATGGCCCACGTCAGCGCGACGGCGGCTGATGAACCGATCAGCCCGGCCAGCAATCCCAGCACCGCGTATTCGATCAGCGTAATCGTGATCATCAGCCTGCGCTGTGCGCCGAGCGTTTTCAGAATCGCTGATTCATAGAGCCGGTGATATTTGGTCATCGCAATCGAACCGATCAGAATCAGCAGCCCGCTCAGAAAAATAAACCCGCCGACAAAAGTGACAATCGCCGTGATGTTGCCGACCACTTTGCGCACGACGGCCAGAATGTCGAAGATGTCAATCACGGAAATATTCGGGAAGCGATTGACGATGTCGCGCTGAAGCTGCGCGCGCGCCTGGCCCTGCGGCGGCCCTTTGATCGCCGTGACCAGGTTGTAAGGCGCGTCATCCAGCGTGCCCGCGCGAAAGATGACGAAAAAGGCGAGCCGCACGTTGCGCCAGTCCACGCGCCGCACGCTGCTGATGCGCGCCGCCAGACGATTGCCCAGGTGGTCAAACGTCAAGACATCGCCCACGCCGACCTTCAGGTTTTGCGCCATCACTTCATCAATCGAAATTTCCGGCTGCGTGGCCGGACGCTGATCCCAGAACTGACCCGCGACGAGCGCGCCATTGCCGTCAAGGCTGTGACTGAACGTGACGGTGTATTCACGATCAAGCATGCCGCGATCACGCCGTTGCCCGTTGCGCGGCTGATCAGCCTGCTGCGATCTGTCTCCCTGGCTGATGGTTTCGTTGTTGATCTGCACAATGCGCATGCGCATCACCGGCACCAGCGCCGGCTTTGTTCCGGTCTGCTGTTCAATCAGCGTGCTGAGGCTGTCGCGCTGATCTTTCTGAATGTCAATCAGGTACATGTCTTCGGCGTTGCTGTTGAAGGCGAAATTGAATTCTCTGAGCAGATTGGCCTGCAACAGTTGCACGGCGATGATGAAAAACGCGCCCAGCCCGACGGCCAGCAGAATCACTTTGGTCTGATTGCCCGGACGGTAAAGGCTGTTGACGCCCTGCCGCAAAGCGAATGACGGCAGGTAGCGAAGCTGTCGCAGCGAACGAATCAGCAGCGTCGCCACCAGATTCAGCACCAGCGCCGTCACGGCCAGTCCGGCCAGAAAGATGGCACCGATTCTGAGCGACCCGGCCTGCCACCCGGCCAGCGCAATCAGGCCGAGCGTGACCACCATCGCGGTCAGCACGCGCAGCCAGTCAATGCTGCGCCAGTCAATGCGCCACCATTTTTTGTCTGTCGGATTCACGCCCGATTCATTGCGCAACACGAGGTTCGGTTTGATGCGCCTGATTTCAAGCAGCGGCAGCAATGAAAACAGCAGCGCAATCAACAGCCCGAGCAGCAGGCCCTGCACCGTCGCCTGCCACGTCAGCCCGAACTCGATGTTTTGCGGCAGGCGGTCAGCGTAATATTTCGGCAGCGCCCACGTCGTCAGGCGCGCCAGCGCGAGGCCGAGCAGGCTGCCGGCGAGGCCGAGCATCAGCACCTGCACCAGATAGGTGCCGAGTACGCGCGCGTTGTTGCCGCCGAGGCATTTCAGAATCGCAATGGTTTTCATCTTCTGCTGAATGAAGACCCGCGTCACGCTTGAAATGCCGATGCCGCCCAGCACCAGAATCACCAGCCCGATCAGGCTCAGATAATTTTCCACCTGTCGCAGCGATTCGCTCAGCCGGTTTTCAGTGTCGCGAAAGGTGCGCACGCTGATGGTGGGCTGCGATTGCAGGTCGTTTCTGAGTTGTCGTCGCAGGTTTTCAGCCTGGCCGTCAGCGACCTTGAACAGACCCTTGAAGCGGGCGCGGCTGCCAAAGGCAATCACCCCGGCGGCAAAGGCGTCGTCGTAATCAACAAACACGCGCGGCCCCGCGCTGAAGGCGTTGAGCGTGTTGCCCGGCTCGCTTTCGATGATGGCGCGAATCGTGAAAACCAGATTGCCGAGTTTGATCTGATCGCCGACCTTCAGATTAAACTGAGTCATCAAACTGACCGGGCAGATGGCGCCCTGACCCTTAAGCAGGTCGTGGCTGTAGCGTTGCCCGTCAGCCAGTTTCATCTCGCCGTAAAAAGGGAAGTCGGCGCGCACGGCTTTGAGTTCAACCAGCCGGGGCCGCGCCGTCGCATTGCTGACCGGCCTGAGCATCGTCGCCGTTTCAATCGTTTCGGTGTATCCGAGCGTGAGCGGCGAGCGCCGGTACTTGTCAATCACCGCCTGCGTTTCGGCGTTCCATTTGTTGTTGGCGGTCATCTGCACATCAGCCGTCAGCAAAGCGCGGGCTTCGCGCAGCGTGGTGGCGCGCGCATTCTGAAGCAGCGAACGCAGGCTGACGATGGAACCCACGCCGAGCGCAATGCAGATGAAAAAGAAAAGCAGCCGGTGCCACGAAGCGCGCATTTCACGCCGCGCCATGTTCAGAATGAAATTCATAGGAAGCAAAGAAAGCTGACGGAACAGACGGAAATCACGGAACACACGGAACAGTCAAACTGTCTTCAGGGCTTTGTTCCGGGTCTGCCATCGCTGAGTTGCGGCGCAGGTCTTCGACGACGTGACCATCACGCAGCACGATTTTGCGGTCGGCCAGGTCGGCCAGTTGCTGATCGTGCGTGACCAGCAGCAGCGTGGTCTGCCGGTCCCGATTGAGCTTCAGCAGCAGGGCGAAAATGTGCGCGCCGTTGGTTGAATCAAGATTGCCCGTCGGTTCATCGGCCAGCAGAATCTGCGGCTCGTTGGCAAAGGCGCGGGCAATGGCGACGCGCTGCTGTTCGCCGCCTGAAAGCTGCGACGGGTAATGATGGCCCCGGTCGTGCAATCCGACTTCGTCAAGCAGCGCCTGGGCGCGTTTGCGCGCCTGGCTGATGCCGGCAATTTCCATCGGGACGAGAATGTTTTCATACGCCGTCAGCGACGGAATCAGATGAAACGACTGAAAGATGAACCCGACCGTCGCCCCGCGCAGGGCGGCCAGTTCGTCTTCGCCCATGCGGGTGATATTCTGTCCGTCGAGAAAAATGTCGCCGGAAGTTGGCGCGTCAAGTCCGGCCACCAGTCCGAGCAGCGTTGATTTGCCGCTGCCTGACGGCCCGATGACCGCGACGAACTGGCCGCGCGGGATGGTCAGATCAAGCGCATGCAGAATGGTCAGTTTTTCTGAACCGCTCTGCACGACCTTTGAAACTCTGGAGAGCTGAATCATAAAATCATCCTTCCGCCTGTCGGATAATCTCATTTGAAGTCAGAGACAAAACTATGCCTGCAAATGAATGCAAATTCAAATCACGCTTTTTTCACGCCGCTGTGCTGCTGTGGTCGTTCGTCGCGCTGCTCAGCGGCTGTCAGGATTCACGGGCCGGTAATGAATCGCGCGCCGCGGTCACGCCTGCCGCCGCGACTCCGACAACGATGCCCGCAGCTTCACCGGCAGCTTCGCCGACGCCTGACACGCGCCCGCTGATTGTCGCGTTCGGTGACAGCCTGACTGCCGGTTACGGCCTTGAAAGCAGCCGCGCCTGGCCGGCCCTGCTGCAGCAGCGGCTTGATGCCAAAGGGCTGCATTACCGCGTCGTCAACAAAGGCGTGTCGGGCGATACGTCAAAGGGCGGGCTGAGTCGCGTTGACGATGCGTTGCAGGGCGATGTCAGAATTCTGATTCTCGAATTCGGCGGCAATGACGGTTTGCGCGGCCTGCCTCCGGCGGAACTGAAAAAGAACCTGGCGCAGATCATCTCGGCGGCGCAGCGGCGCAACGTCACCGTCATCCTGGCCGGGATGGAAGCGCCGCCCAACTTCGGTGACGATTACACACGCGATTTCAGGGACGTGTATCGTGACCTGGCGAAAGAATACAAGCTCGCGCTGATCCCGTTTTTCCTCGCCGGTGTCGGCGGCATCGCGGAACTCAATCAGCCCGACGGCATTCATCCGAATGGAAAAGGTTCGGTGATTGTGCTGAACAATCTCTGGCCGGTGCTGGAATCGGCGCTGAAGCAGGGTCGTGCGGATTCAATGACGATTGAGCGCGGCGTCGCACTGGCTGATTTCGTGCTGCATCGCGCTGACCTGATCTGACATTGACTGATCCTGTCGCCACAGCTCCCGCCTGATTTCAAGCGCCTGCTGAAAGGCTGCTTTCGCCTCGCGCAGCCAGGTTTTGCGCGCGGCGCCGGAGCCTGCTTGCGCGGCCTCCTGGCGGCAGTGACTGCCCAGTATTTGCCAGGCGTCAGCGACTCCGGCCTGCAGGTGCGCCTCAGCCGGGCTGGCGCTGGCCAGTTTCATTCTGAATTCAATCGAACGCCGGAAGGCCTGAGCCGCTTTGGTGCCGTTGCCGCGCCGCGCTTCCATCGCACCCAGCCGATTGTAGCCACTCAGCAGGTCGCCCAGATTTTCCATGTTGTCGGCGTCGCTGCTGGCGAGGGCTTCATAAATTTCGAGCGCCTGCTGCATGCTGTTGATGCCGGTTTGAATGCGGCCAGCATTGTTGGCGACGACGCTGGCCAGATACCACGCGGTCGCGAGGTCGCGGCGCAATTCGACGTTGGTCGCATCGGCGGCAGACATGTCGGCAAAGGTCGTGATGGCGCGGCGACAATCGGCGAGCGCGCCGTCAACATCACCGGCCCGGCCCTGGGCTTCGGCTTTCATCAGGTATTGATCCACCACATCGCGGCGCGCCTGGGCATCGCCCGGCGAAGCGGCGGCAATCCGTTCAAAAATCGCCTGGGCTTTCTGGTGCTGCGCCAGCGCGCTGGCGAGCGATTGCGGTGAGCTGCCCGCTGTGCCGATTTTATAAAGCACGTTGCCGGTGCGCTGATAACTGACGGCCAGTTCCCTGGCCAGGGTCAGATCGTCAGGATGTTTTGCCACAAGCGCTTCGCGCAGGCTTTGCGATTGCTGAAAGTATTCAAGGCTCAGCTCCGGTGCGCTGTGCCCGTTGGCGCTGCGTCCGGTGCGCAGCACGGCATCGCCGAGGTGCAGGCAGCTTGCCGCGAGCAGCCGCGTGTAATGGCTCTCGGCGGGGAAGCGTTGTTGCAGGCGTTGACGAATCGCAGCGGCGCGGTGCAGCACGCTGAGCGCCGCGTCAAGCTGGCCGCTGCGCGTTTGCAGAATGCCGATGCTGTCGAGCGCGAGGCTGAGCGTTTGCTGAATTTCAGGCGAACGCGGATCGCGCCGGGCCAGCGCTTCGCTCAGTTGCAGCGCATTCTGATAACTGCGCAAGGCACCCTGCGTGTCGCCCAGGTTGCTGCGATAGGGCTGGCCCTGGACATTGCCGATTCTGATCCACGCGGAAGCCAGTTCCAGTTGCAGCTTCGGATCGCTGTCAGCTTCCTGCGCCAGCCGGTCAAGGTAGGCGATGGCGTCCTTCATCATCATTTCGCGCACGCGGGTCGCGCCCGGCAAACCGGCAATGGCGTCGTGATATTTGAAGACGAATGAATTGGCGAGTTCGCGCACTTCAGTAAAGCGACGTTCCGCCAGGGCGCGCTCACGCCGGGCAATCTGCGCCTGCCGCCACGTCATGACGATGCCGCTGCACAGCGACAGCAGCACAATCAGCGCCGCCGTGACGATGACCTTGTTGCGCTGCACAAATTTGGTGACGCGATAACCAACCGTGTCAGGCCGCGCCAGCACCGGCAGCCCGTGCAAATAACGCCGAATGTCTTCAGCCAGTTGTTCGACCGAAGCGTAACGCCGCTGTGCATCCTTGCGCAGCGCCATCAGCACAATGTTGTCGAGGTCGCCGCGTAAGACAGATGGCAGATGGCAGATGGCAGATGGCAGAAAGTCGGAAGTCGGAAGTCGGAAGTTGGAGGCCGGAAGCTGAGGTTTTACGGACTGCTTCACTTCCGCCTTGCTGCCATCTGCCATCTGCCATCTGCCATCTGCCATTTGCCTGCCGAATTCCGAATTCCGACTGCCGACTTCCGCTTTCCGAATTCTGCTTGGAGGTTCCGGTTCCTGTTCACAGATGACGCGGACGATTTCATCGGGGCGGGTGGTCGTGAACTGGTAAGGGCGCTGCCCGGTCAGCAGTTCATAAAGGACGACGCCGAGCGAATACACATCCGAGGCGGTCGTGATGCTGCCGCCGCTGGCCTGTTCGGGGCTGGCATAGGCCGGAGTCATAATGCCGTACCGCGTTGCGGTCACGGTCAACTCGCCCGATTCAGGCGTCAGCAGCCTGGCAATGCCGAAATCAAGCAGCTTCACCGTGCCGTCATCAGTGACCAGCATATTCGATGGCTTCAGGTCACGATGAATGACCAGGCGCTGATGAGCATAACTGACGGCGGCGCAGACGCTGCGAAACAGGTGCAGCCGTTCAGCGACTGACAGCTCACTGGCCGCGCAGTATTCATCAATGCTGCGCCCGGCGATGTATTCCATCACGTAGTACGGCCTGCCGTCCGGCGTCGAACCGCCGTCAAGCAGGCGCGCAATATTGGGATGATTGAGCGTGGCCAGAATCTGCCGCTCGGTTCTGAAGCGCCGCAGAATGTCATCGGTGTCCATGCCGCGCCGGATGATTTTGATGGCGACCTGTTGCCGGAACTGTGCGTCATCGCGTTCAGCCAGCCAGACCGTGCCCATGCCGCCGCGCCCGATCTGGTGCAGCAGCCGGTACGGCCCCAGCCGCTCACCGGCGGGCAGTTCGTCGCTCGTCAATGACTGTTCACTTCTGAGCTGATCGAACGGCGAGCTTTCAAGAAAGGCCGGAGCCGCTTCATCAGCGGTCAGCATCAGTTCAACCTCGCGGCGCAGTTCAGCGTCGTCGGCGCAGGCCGCCGCGAGATAAAGCTGGCGGGTGCGGTCGTCGAGTTCGACGGCTTCCTCAAAAATTTCTCTGACCTGCCGCCACTGTGCGGCTGTCATTGGTGGCAACATCGGAACGAAGTCATTGTGCGGCGCGGGCGGCGGCAGTTGATTCCAGGGCAGGCGGGTTGTCTGACTGACTGATCTGCTGATAAAGCCAGGCTCTGGCGGTGCGCCACTGTCGTTTGACGGTGGCGGTTGAAATATTCATGACCTCAGCCACTTCCTCAATGGTCAGGCCGGCAAAGAATCGCATTTCGACAATCCGGCACAGGTCCGGGTCGAGGGTGGCGAGTTGCGTGAGGGCTTCGTCCAGCCGGGCCAGATTGATTTCGCGTTCGGCGGCAAAGCTGACGGCTTCATCCAGCGACAGCCGGGGTTCCTGCCCGCCGCGTTTGTCGGCCTTGCGGGCCAGCGCGTGATTGACCAGAATCCGCCGCATCATCTCAGCCGCGAGGCCGAAAAAACGGGCGCGATTGCGCCAGTCAACTTCGCGCTGATCAACCAGCCGCAGCCAGGCTTCGTGCACGAGCGCCGTCGGTTGCAGCGTGTGATCGGGACGTTCGCGTCGCATCTGGCGCGCCGCAAGCTGCCGCAATTCGTCATACACGAGCGGCCACAGCCGGTCGAGCGATTCGCGGGTGCCACATTTCAGCAGTGCAGTGATGTGGTGTGAAGTTTCGTAACCCTCAGGCATGACTTCCCACAGTGAGTGTGTGGGGCACGGCGTTGATTGTACCGACCGGCGACCAGGAAGCAATAAAAATTTTCCTGCCCCTGATCCATTCTGCCCTTCAATCCTGCGTTACTCAGTGAAGCCCCTGATTAACTCAGGACCGAATCATTACCGAAGGAGCCAGAGCCATGCGAGTCAGAACTCGTTTTAATCTCAATTTCCTGATCGGGGCGTTGTTCCCGGTGATCAACCTCAGTTTTCCCCCAACCACCAGAGCGCGTTCGCGCCGTTAGTGCCCCGGAGAGGAACCAATGAAAATGAAGACACAAGCGAAAACCAAATCTGCCGTGTGGCTGCTGGTGCTGGCGGCCATTTTGAACGGCCTGTGCCCGCTGACGGTGGCGGCTGATCCGATCTGGACGCACCGACCGGCCCAGGACATTAAATGGTACCGGCTGAGCGACCTCGGTTCGCTGCTCGTCGGCACCGAAGGCAGCCTGTACTGCCTCGACCCGGAATCGGGCAAACCGGTCTGGCAGCGCGATGATCTGAAAAAGATCGAGGAGTTTGAAATTCACGAAATCAGCGGCACGCCGTTGCTGCTCGTGCAGGACAACACCGGCTTCGCGCAGGCAAAGACCCGCCTGTTTGCCGTGGACCTGCTGACCGGGCAGACCATCTGGCAGACCGATCAGCTCAAAGGCCACACGGTGCAGGTCGCGCCCGATTACGACAAGGATCTGGTGCTGTTTGTGACCGTGAAAAATAATTCGATGAACAAGGACAAGCCGGACCTGACCGCGCTGCGCCTGTCATCGGGCGAACTGCTCTGGCACGCCGACTACACCGACAAGGTTGATCTTTACGGCATTGAGCGCGGCAGCAAATACTTTCCGAAATATGATCTGAGCGGCGCGAACCCGCCCGTGTTCGATGGCGATTCGGTCTATCTGACCTATGCCGGGCTGCATCGTTACAACCTGAGCGATGGCAAACTGGTCTGGAAGGTCGCTTACGACATCACCGAAGGCAACATCAAACGCGGCAACGCGCAGGCCGTGATTGACGGCGACGTGATCTACACTTCGGCCAAAGGCCAGGTGCGCGCGATTGACAAGGCGACCGGGCAGGTCAAATGGACCTCGAAGGATTTCGGCGGCGCGATTGCTGAAATGATCGCGTCAGGCGAAGTGATGTACGGCAGGCTCGGCGGCGTCTTTTACGATTTCGGCAAACGCGAATACGTGCAGAAACGCCCGCACGGCGTCGTCGCGCTGGATAAAAAAACAGGCGCCGCTGCGTGGTCTTATGACGGCGCGAAAAACAGCATCACCAATATGCTGCTGCTGCGCGAACAGAATCAGTTGCTGATTGCCGACGAAAAGAATCTGATCGGCCTCGACCTGAACAGTCGCGGCAACGTCAAAGAGGCCTTCAAGCTCAAGCTCGAATTCAAATACAACCTGGGCGCGGCGGCGACGGTGGCCAAAGTGGCGAAGTTCGGTTTCGGCGGCCTGAGCGCCTTCGGCTCAAAAGGCGCTGACACGACGGACGAGCCGGTCGCGCTTTCGCCCCGCGAAAACGGCACGGTCGTCGTGCGTGGCCGTCAGCACCTGCTCGCCTTCGATCCACGTTCGCGGCAGATTGCGTGGTCGGTGAAATACGAAGCGCCCGGCGTCAGCGGCTGGCAGAAAATTGCTATGGCCGCCATCACCGCCGCCAGCGCTTACATGAATATGGGCCAGGAAGCGTATTACGCTCAGCGCGGCAATTCATACGCGGCTGACCGGGCCAATAAAAACTTCATCGGCGCCATGTCGGCTTACGAACAGTTCGCCGCCAAACGCTTCACGGCCACCAAAAGCACGGGCAATTACACCTACGTGCTGACCGACATCAAAACCGGGAAAGAGAAAGGCGCCGGCCTCATCGGCGTCAATATGATGACCGGGCAGGGCGAACGCCAGGTGCTGTTCAGGGACAAAGACCCTGATTACCAGGTTGATGAAACGACAGGCCGCATCTTCAATCTGCGGAATCCGAAGGAACTGTCAGCCTTTGTCATCAGATAAAAACTGATCAGCCTGCGGAGCAGGCGAAAAGAATAAAGCCTGGGGTGGCGCGCAGCAGCGCGGAACCCCAGGCGGTGTTGCGGCCAGTTCCATCAAGCCCGCGCAGGCGGGCGACAGTTTGCCGTCAGGCGCGCCTTCAGCATCATTTGATGGCGTCTCAGGCGCTGTCGCCCGTTTCACGGGCTGGTGGATCAATGGCGCATCGTCCCTGGGGTTGCGCGCTGCTGCGCTCCACCCCAGGCTTTATTCTTTTGCCTGCTCCGCAGGCTGAAAAGGTGAAGAACCGTTACGCGCCGAAGATCTGTTGCGCGCCGAAGATCTGTTGCGCGCCGGAGAGCTGTTGCGCGCCAAAGTCCGGGTCACGGCAAGGCCCTGCACGGGCCGAAGTCAACTGGCCGCGTGGCCGTTGCCGGAAAATCAAAAGTGTCCTGGCCTCAGACCGGCTTGACAATTTTGCGGGCGGGCTGGTAAAAGAAAGCCCGCTGTTGAATTTTGATAATTGAACGTGGCGATTTAAGGCAACTTGCTCCACGTAAAAAAACTGCTAAAGAGCTGCTCGGAACTCGCACTCATTCCCGCGAACCCTGCGCACTCTGACGGCGCAGGGTTTTTTATTGCCCGCGCCCGCCTCTGGTTTTTCGCCTTGCAATCGCCACGCAGACTTTGACAAGGAGACTGCGATGGCCAACACATCTGACCACACCCTCGATTATCAGCCTGAAGCTGAACCGTTCGGGCTGGACACGCTGGCGCTGCACGCTGGTGCCGAAGCCGACCCGGTGACGGGCGCGATTCTGACGCCCATCTATCAGACGACAACTTACCGCCAGGAAGCCGTTGGCAGGGACAAGGGCTACACCTACAGCCGCTCCGGCAATCCGACCGTGACCGCGCTTGAAAAACGCCTGGCCGCGCTCGAAGGGGCCGACTACGCGACCTGCTACGGCACCGGGCTGGCGGCCACGACGGCGCTTTTTCTGGGGCTGC
>CAYWDW010000109.1:2883-10821 GCA_964457105.1 uncultured Heliobacteriaceae bacterium | reverse complement strand
TTTCCGTCTGTTCCGTTATCTCTCTTCCTGCTTGTTCTCTCGCTTAACTTAATGCCATTGGGCTTCAGCCCCGATTCCCGCCAGGTGGGGTGATGATTACTGCGCGGTCACGGCGGTCAGCGATTCATCAAGCGTTTTCAGCGCAAAGTCGCACTGAGCACGGTCAATGACGAGCGGCGGCGAGAGGCGAATCGTGCTGGTGCCGCAGCCCTGAATAATCAGGCCACGCTGGAAGCATTCAACTTCAAGGCGGTCGCGCTGCTCAACAGCGGGTTCTTTGGTGACGCGATCTTTGACCAGTTCAATGCCGATCATCAGCCCCTTGCCGCGCACATCGCCGATGAGCTGATGTTTATTCATCAGTTCACGGCAGCCCGCCATCAGGTATTCGCCCACCTGCGCGGCATTGGCGATCAGGTGATCTTCGAGCAGTTCGATGGTGACGAGCGAAGCCGCAATCGCCACCGGATTGCCGCCAAAGGTTGAAGCATGCGCGCCTGGCGGCCACGACATCAGATCGGCGCTGGCGAGCGTGGCGCCAAGCGGCAAGCCTGAAGCAATGCCCTTGGCCAGCGACATAATGTCAGGCACAAAATCGAAATGTTCACTGGCAAACATCTTTCCCGTGCGCCCCATGCCTGACTGCACTTCGTCAGCAATAATCAGCGCGCCGTGCCGATGGGCAATGTCGCGGAGCGTGTGCAGGAATGAAGCCGGCGGCACGACATAACCGCCTTCGCCCTGGATCGGCTCAACGACGATGGCCGCGCATTCTTCGGCGGGCACGGTAGTTTTGAAAAGCAGGTCTTCAATCACGCGCGCGCAGTGCGGGCCTTTCGATTCAAAGGCGCCGCAGCTTTCAGGCGTCAGCTTGTAAGGGCAGCGGTAACAGTTGGCATAACCGGTGTGAGTCACATCAAGCGCCTGCGGACCAAACCCGGCGCGCTGCCGGGCTTTGCTGCCAGTCAGGGAAAGCGCCCCCAGCGTGCGCCCGTGAAAAGCGCCGAAAAAGCCGATCAGCTTCTGCCGCCGCGTGGCATACATCGCCAGCTTGACCGCGCCTTCGACGGCTTCAGCGCCTGAATTACCGAAGTGCGCCTTTCTTTCGACATTGCCTGGCGCCAGTCGGTTGAGCTTTTCAGCCAGCGCGGGCAGGTGCGGATAGTAATAATCAGTGCCGGAAATGTGGATAAAATCATCCACCTGTTTTTTGATGGCCGCGACCACGTCGGGATGCGCGTGACCGGTCGAGCAGACGGCGACCCCGGCATTGAAATCGAGAAAGATGTTGCCGTCCACATCTTCAATCATCGCGCCGCGCCCGCGCTGCATCACCAGCGGATAGCCGCGCGTGTAAGACGGTGAAATAAACTGCGCGTCACGCGCAATCACCTGCTGCGCCCTGGGGCCGGGCAGAATGGTTTTGATTTCGGGCAGCATTTTGTCGAGCAGCCCGGTGCTTTCGGACATCGTTGAACTGAGCGTCATGTCTTTCCTCCGTTGTGACTGAAAATCTGGAAAACAGTTGAAGCACTGCGGCGCGGCACGATTGCGCGCGGGCAGTGATGAAGGGCATTTCAGATGGCAACGGGGCTAGTCCGCGAAGAGATTCCGGCGTGACAGAGTGGGAATGTGTTGTGTGATGAGAACAATCATTGCAACCAGGGACATATTCGGCGCGGCCTGTCTCAGCCTGGCCTGCCGGATCAATACTTTCTTCAAGTCAGGGGCCGACTGAAGAACTGATTATCACAAACGTCTGAAACAAATCAAAGCCGAAACCTGTCAGCCGAAAATGAAAGCAGCCAGCGACCGGCGGCTGACCGGCGCTGGCTGTGGCTGAAAAAACTGAAACTAAAGCTCAGCCCTGCGGAGCCTGGGCGGCCTGTTTCTTGTTCAGTTCCATGACCTGTTTGGCAATCTTTTCGGCTTCATCATTGTACTTCTTGCGATCAGCCTCGTTGCTGGTCACTTTCTGCTTTTCACGAATCAGCAGGCTCTTGTAGGAAAGCGCGTCAACGTAATCCGGTTTCACGGCCAGGGCTTTTTCGATGTATTCCAGCCCCTTGTTGGTGCAATCCTCGTGTTTTTTCTTGTCTTCAGCCGTGTAAATATTCCGGTAATGAAACGGATCGCTGGAGATCTTCTGATTGTCGGCGTAACGCTGGGTTTCGTCATAGGCGCACTTCCAGTAAGTCACACCGATTGAGTAATAAGTTGCCGCCTTGATGTCCGGTTTGGCGCAATCACCTTCAGCGCGCTTGAGCATCCACTCGCGGCGCGAATTCTCATCGCCCTTGTCCTCGTAAATCTTGGCCAGATAGCCGATGGCGTTATCTCTGATCGAGCACTTTTCCTTTTCCAGCTTCACATTTTCAGCTTTCTGCAACGCCATGTTGTAAGCGCTGATGGCTGCATCCTGCCGCTGTTTACGCTGGGCTTCGTCCGGCGCCTCGTTATAGGTCTTGATCAGCGTGGCACCGTAATAGAGCCAGCCATTCGGATTATCAGGGTCCAGCTCGGTGGCCCGCTGAATGAATTCAAGGGCCTCTTTGTATTTGCCCTGATTGAAGGCGATGGCCCCCTGGTTCAGTTTGTCCTTGGCCATCACTTTTTTGACGAAAGTGCAGCCGGAGGCCGAAAGCAACAGCGCCATCAGGCCTGTCATCACGGCCAGCGTCATCATAAATCGCAAGCTTTTCATAAGTTCAGACTCGCTCCCTGTGAGAAATGGAATCTGCCTTCTCCCCGCAGATCGGGAATGGGCAGATCCCATTCCAGTCTGATTCGGCACTTCGGCACTGTGGTTACTGTTCCAGCCCCTCAATCTGCAATCCGATGGGTGAGCCACCGGCATTTTTCACCACGTCAATGACCTTGACCACCTCGCCGTAAGCCAGCGACTGCGGGGCTTTGACAAAAACGGCCTTGCGGTCAGCCGGGCGCGGATCAATATTCTTGTGCAGAATATCGCCGAGCTGAGCCAGCGTCTGCACATCCGTCTGATTGAATTTGTACCCGCCTCCGGTCTTGGGAATGGTGACCACAATTGCAAACGGATCCGGCGTCTGATCTTCGGGCAGGTTCGGTGGTGGTTTCTCAGGAATCTTGGCTTCAAAGCGATGCGGCTTCTGCGGACTGATGACCATGAAGATAATCAGCAGCACCAGCAGCACGTCAATCAGCGGCGTCACGTTGATATACGGACTCGGCCCGCTGCTTCCTCCTACATCCATTGACATATTATGTGTCTCCTTCGCTACTTCTGCTTGTTCTTTTCGGCAATTAACCCGACCTGCTCATACCCGGCCTCACGAATGGCGTCAACGACCTTGACCACTTCGCCATACGGAACATTCAGGCTGCTGCGGATATAAACCACCTGCGGGTCGCCAGGCTTGAGTGCCTTCATTCGCTTGCCGATGTTCTGAATCAGCAGGTTACGATCAACATAAAGATCGCGCCCAATGTAGTAATTACCGGCCTCCGGCAGCGATACCACGACGGCTGTTTCCTTGTTGATATTCTGATCTTCTTCAGGATAGTCGGCCTTCGGCAGAATCACCTGAACGCCGGACTGAAGCAACGGCGTGATGACCATGAAGATAATCAGCAACACCAGCATCACGTCCACCATCGGGGTCACGTTGATTTCAGATTGCAGCCCACTTGAGCTGCCGCCAGCGGACATACTCATAATAAAAATCCTCCTGTATAACCGCACACCGACCAGGTCGGCAGCCTGCCTGCCAGCACCAGTGACAAGCAGGCCGCCAATCATCAGTGTTCCAACTGCTGACCGAAACCGGTCAGCCATCCATCCCGGCGCTGACCCCTTACTTCCTGCCGCTTCTGCGCTGCTTGAGGAAATAATCAATCAGTTCCGCCGAGGAGTTGTCCATCTCAACCACGAAGTTATCCACGCGGCTGGAGAAGTAGTTGAACGCCCACACTGCCGGAATCGCCACCAGCAGACCAAAAGCGGTCGTGAAAAGCGCTTCCGAAATACCACCGGCGATGGCCGCGATACCTGCGGATTCGGCGTTCTTCATGCCCTGGAAGGCCGTGATGATGCCGACCACCGTGCCGAAGAGGCCGACGAACGGCGCCGTGGAACCGATGGTCGCCAGTGATGACAGCCCGCGGCGGAATTCAGCAATCTTGATGGCAGTTGCACGCTGGAGCGCACGTTTGGAAGCGTCAACTTCCTCGCCCGAAATTTCAGCGCCCTGATGAGCCTGGAATTCCTGCAACCCGGCATTGACCACCATGGCCAGATGGCTCTTTTTGTACTTGTCAGAGATGCCGATGGCTTCGTCCACGCGAGCCTGCTTGAGCATCTGCGCGACCTTCGGCGCAAATTCGCGGGACTGATTTCTGGCGGCCCGGAAAGTCAGGAACCGCTCAATCATCACGGCAATTGAGAAGATGGACATAAACAACAGGATAATGTTGACGACAATCGCCACCCATCCCATTTTGCGAACCATGCCCATGATCGTGAAGTCGGTGGCCATGCTTTCACCGCCTTCCTGAAACAGAATCAATCCAAACTGAATGACAGCTATCCAGATCTGGCTGAGCAACATCATGATGTCGAAATCCTCCAAAGGTGATTACCAGCAAAACAGACTTACTGGCCAGGTGTGTTTCCTGTGCGACTCCTGGAAAACTTCAGTCGCCACACAGTCCACGTTCACGGAAATACAGACACCAGCTTCAGGAGAAAAGTTCCCTGCCTCGGATCACGGGGCTGCGGCTGGTATGTGTACGAGCAATTGAGGAGAGAGAACGGCCTCGGTGCCATTCTCTCTCTGCCTGTCGAGGCAAGACAAAAGTGAATGCTTTACTGAAGCGTGAAATTGAAGGTCAGGACACCGGAAACCTTGACCGGCACGCCTGACAACAGGGTCGGTTTGAACTTCCACTGCCGGGCAGCCTGCACCGCCGCTTCGCGCAGCAGCGGATGCCCGCTGACCACAGAAGCCGAAGTCACATTTCCGTCCTCGTCAATTTCAACCGCAACCTGCACGGCACCTGATGCGCGCGCGGCCTTGGCAATCGGCGGATACTGTGGCTGCACCTTCCTGACCGCATTGCCCTGCAGCACGCCGCCTGAGATGTTCACCTTTTTAGGCGGTGGTGGCGGCGTCGGAGTCGGCTTCGGGGTCGCTGGCGGCGGCGGCGGCGGCGGCGGCGGTTCTTCTTCCGCCCTGCCAGTCCCGCCAGGCACGCCACCGGGCACGCCCGTGCCGCCGGGAACTCCTGTTGACACCACATTCTGAATCTGTGGCTTCGAGGTCACCCTGGTCGGATCAGGAATATCCTTGGGCGGAGTCTTCGGCGGAGTAAAGGTGGTGATCTCAGTCTGCTTGACGACGATTTTCGGCGCTTCAGCCGGTGGGGGCGGCGGCGGCGGCGGCGGCGGCGGCGCAAGCATGGCGGTCAGTTCTGCCGAATCCGTCAAAGTGGGATTGAACAGAAAGATCGTCACGACAGCGGCAACAAGCAGCCCGACGATGTAAAGCAGGGAGATCGCAGCGAAAAACCCGCTGGTGCGTCCCTTCTTGTGTTTTGATGATTCAACCAGAGTATCGAACATCGCTTTGATTGGCCTCCGTAAATGGATTGCCGATGGGTCAGCCATTCAGCTCTGCGTCCAAAGAACTTTCAGACGCCGCGTGGCTGCGGTGTGAATGCGTTCTCCGCAAAGAACGCCTGCGATTTGGTTACAACTAAAAAGGAAAAAAGGAAATCCAGAAAAAACGACCAGTGAACTAATCTGAGACTGATTGCTGACAGGGGCTGGGAACCCCTTTTGCAAACCAGTACGAGTTTACTCACATATCCAGCTTCGAAATGTAATGTGTTCGAATGTTTTCGATGACCGGGTATGCAGGCGATGGGCAAAGAGCCTCTCGCCTGAGGCAGAGCTTATTCATACTGTAAAGCTACAGACCAGACTTATTCAGATGCCCGGATTACAGCTTGAAACTACAGATGACGGGTCAGCAACGGGCGCAGTCTACATTCTGCTTTGTCCTGAAGTCAAGACCCGCAGACAACTTTCAGGCTGCCTTCTGATTTGAATTTGTAATGGTTATATAAACCGCCAACCGCACGCTGACAACCTGAAGGCTGTGGTCAGCAAGTGCAGATCAGACAGACAGGAAGCCGTCTGACACAGGCCTGCTTAATCATCAGTCGCTGCTGCTGACAGTTTCAGACAGACAGTCAGCAGTAGTCAGTCAACGCTGCCCTGGCAGGGCCGGACCATTCTCTTATCGCCGCCCCTTGCCAGCGCTCTTGCGGCGTGGCCCGCCTGCCGCAGTCGTGGTATTGGCAATCAGGTTCTGTGCGCCCGCCGGAACCTGAGCAGTTCCCGCCGCCACAGGCGAAAGATTTCTTCGGCGGCCTTCCCACCAGAGCATGAACGGGCTGGCAATGTAAATCGAGGAGTAAGTGCCGATGATGATGCCGATGAACAGACACCATGAAAAACTCTTCAGCACGGCTCCGCCAAACAGCACCAGCGCCACGACGGTCAGGAAGGTCAGCCCGGAAGTGATGATAGTTCTCGACAGCGTCTGATTGATCGCGTCATTGGCCAGGACCTCCAGGCTTTCGCGCCGCCGCGACCTCATCATTTCGCGGATGCGGTCGAAGATCACGATGGTGTCATTCATCGAATAACCAACCAGCGTCAGCAGGGCCGCAATCACGGTCAGATCAATTTCAAGCTGAAAAATCGAGAAGAGGCCCAGCGTCACCAGCACGTCGTGAAAAACGGCGATCACTGCGCCAATGCCAAAGCCCCAGGATTTGAACCGGAAGGCAATGAACAGCAGCATGCCGATGCAGGCCGCCAGCGTCACATAAATCGCGCGGTTGCGCAGATCGGCGCCGACCTGCGGGCTGACGGCGTCAGCGCTGCGAATCGTGGCCACACCGGCAAAGAAACTCTTTGACAGCGCCTCACTCACCTGCGGCTCGATGCCGCTCAGGTTCTTCACTTCATCCACACTGTCGATCAGGCCGCCGCGTTCCTTCTCACGGTAATCAATAATCCGGTCGGCCATTTCGCGGTAGCGGGTTTCGGCTGACTGCGTTGCGCCGCTGCTGCGCAGCCCCAGCGGATCAAGCCGCAGCAGTTCGGAGCTGAGGTCATTTTTTCCAGCCGCGTTCAGGTCGAATTTCCCGGTCTCTGCATTGAGCGAGGCCAGCGCCGCGCGAATCTTCTGTTTGCCGATGTCAGCATCAGTTGTTGACTGAGCCTCGGTTTCGGACTGACCAGCCTGACGCTGAACCTGCACCAGATTGGGCAGCCGCACCAGCACTTCGTTGGTCGGTGCCTTGCCGATCTGACCGCCAACGGCCTGGAGCGTAATCTTGCCGCCGTCAACGCCCTGCTTTTCGATGGCCGCGCGCAGTTCGCTCAGCTCCGGCGCGCTCTTGAACTTCACCTTGACAAGGGTGCCGCCGGAAAAGTCCACGCCCAGGTTGAACGGGTGCGTGTTGTCTTTGCCATCAGTGGCGCGCCAGACCACGGAAGCCAGACCAGCCAGGATCAGAACCCACGACAAGCCCATGAAGAGCCATTTCTTGCCGAGGAAGTCGTAATTCGCGTGTTTGAAAATCTCGATCATAACCAGTGCGGAAGATGGAATCAGCCGCGTCACCCGGCCTCAGCAGAAACAGGTTTCAGTTCCTGACCAGCCGACCACGCGATGATTCCGAATTATCAAATGCTCAGGGTTTCGGCGCGACGCCCACGACGATTCAGTTCCCAGATAAACATTGAACGCGACACATAGACCGCCGTGAACAGGTTCGCCAGCAGACCAATGACCAGCGTGACCGCGAAGCCGCGAATCGGACCGGTGCCGAAAACATACAGGAACAGACTCGACACAATCGTGGTGACGTGAGTATCAATGA
>CAYWDW010000109.1:0-2873 GCA_964457105.1 uncultured Heliobacteriaceae bacterium | reverse complement strand
TACGCTCGAAAATCAGCACGTTCGAGTCCACCGCCATACCGATGGTCAGAATCACACCGGCAATCCCAGGCAGCGTCAGCGTGGCCCCGAACATCGCCAGTCCGGCCAGCAGAATAATCAGGTTCAGCACCAGCGCCACGACGGCGTTCATGCCTGACAGCCGGTAGTAGAAGAGCATAAACAGCACGACCAGCGCGAGGCCGACGATGGAGGCCGCCACGCCCTGGCGAATCGAATCAGCGCCGAGCGACGGGCCGACGGTGCGTTCCTCAAGGTAAACGATCTTCGCCGGCAGCGCGCCTGAACGCAGCACCAGGCCGAGGTCATCAGCTTCCTGCTGCGTGAAGTTGCCTTCGATGACGCCGTTATCGCTGATCTGGCTTCTGATTGAAGGCGCGCTCTTGATCTGATCGTTCAGCACGATGGCCAGCAGGTTGCCAACATTCGCGCCCGTCCAGTTCGAGAACTTTTCAGCGCCGTTCGGCTTGAGCTGAAAAGCGACGTTATAGCCGGTGCCCTGCTGCGCCGGGACGCCCTGTGCATTGCGCAGGTCACTGCCGGTGAGGATCGGCGCTTTCTCCACAATGTACCAGCCCTGCAGCGGCTCGCGGTTCGTGCGCGGTTCGTTGATTGCCAGAATTTCCTTATCGCCGGGAAGCTGACCACCGAGCGAGGTCAGCGCGGCTTCTTTGGTCGGGAAGAGTTGACCTGGCGGCACGACAGCCTTGAAATCCAGCCGGGCTTCACCCTTGATCAGATCCTTGACGCGCTCCGGGTCATCAACGCCGGGCATCTGCACCAGAATCTGATGCGCATCGTCGCTCCCGTACAACTGAATCGTTGGTTCGGCCACGCCGAAGGCATTGATGCGCTGCTCGATAATGTTTTTGGCCTGCTGCGTCGCCTGCTTGCGGATTTCATCTGCCGCGCGGGTCTTGAGTGTGAAGGTGACGGCATTCGGGCGCGTCGAAACATCCCAGTCCACGCTGCCGAAATCCTTCAGCAGTTCATCCCGAATCTGTCCCTGCGCCTTGTCATCAGCGGTTTCAACCACCACCTTCCCGGTCTCAGGAACCTTGATGTCGGTGAAAGCGATGTTCTGCTTTTTGAGAATGTCCACCGCCTTGGCCCGGTTGCCCTCGGTGAGGGCTTTGATGGCGTCATCGGCCTGCACCTGCAACACCAGATGCGTCCCGCCTCTGAGGTCCAGGCCGAGCCGGATGTTTTCGCTCAGGTTCTTTTTCAGGCTGGCGGGTTTGAAGAAATCTCCCCAGGAGAGTTTCTCTTCCTGCGGCTTGTTGAAGGGGCCGAACATCAGAATCAGTGACGCGACCGTCACGACGGCGATGATAATACTGCGAGTGCGAAGATTTCTGTTCATACTTCAATGATGCGCCGGCTTCAATGATGCGCCGGAGGCTCAGGGGTTGAAGGTCATCCGACATCCGTTGCTTTCTTTCAGAATCAGGGCGATCAGCGCAGCACCTGCCCGGCAGACAGGGCCGACAATCAGGATCATGGCGCGACGGGCAATTTCACCTCAGGGGCTGCGTTGCGTCCGGTGACAGGCGTTACTTGTTGACCTCTTCCTGGCCCTGCAATCCGGCAACTGAGGTGCGGGCGACTTTGATTCTGACCGCCGGGTTATCAGCGATCTTGATCTGAAGCGTCTTTTTGTCTTCGTGAATGATCGTGACCGTGCCGTAAATGCCGCCGGAGGTCACGATATTGTCACCGACCTTCAGGTTATCAAGCATGTTCTGCACCGCCCGCTGCCGCTTGCGCTGCGGCATAATCAGCAGGAAGTACATCGCTGCGATCATCAGGATAAACGGGACGAGACTCACCAAACCTGATGCGCCGGATTGCAAAAGAATGAAAGCCAGTTGTGAAGACATCATCGGGGCGGGCTAACCTTAGTCTGAAAAGTTGTTATGTCACGAACAATTCCGCCAGCCGGAAAATCTCAGCGTTTATTCGCCATTCTGTTGCAGACTGCTGATAAAGTCGGTACGAAATCGCGTGAACTCACCAAGCGCGATAGCTTGCCTGATCCGCCGCATGGTGTCAAGGTAGAAGGCTGTGTTATGCAGCGAGCACAGAATCGCCGCCAGGATCTCGCCGCTCACGTACAAATGCCGCACATAGGCCCGCGTATAGCGCGTACAAACCGGGCAGCCGCAGCTTTCATCCAGCGGTCGCCGGTCAGCCGCATAACGCGCATTCTTCACATTCAGCTTTCCGCGTGACGTGAAGACCTGCCCGTTGCGCGCATTGCGCGTCGGCATCACGCAATCGAACAGATCAACGCCGCGCGCGACTGATTCAACCAGGTCTTCGGGCGTCCCGACGCCCATCAGGTAACGCGGCCTGTCGGCAGGCATCTGCGGCGCAATGAATTCAGTCGTGTCGTACATCATCTGTTTTTCTTCGCCGACGCTTAAGCCCCCGATGGCGTAACCTTCAAAACCGATTTCCAGCAGTTGATCCAGGCTGTCGCGCCGCAGGTCGTGATATACGCTGCCCTGGATAATGCCAAAGAGCGCGCCCGGCAAGGCGCGCACTCCGCTCAGTCGCTCAGCGCGCAGTTTCATCAGCCGGTCAAATTCATCCCGCGAACGACGCGCCCAGCGTGCTGTGAGTTCAAGTGACTTTCGCGCCTCGTCGTGCGTCGCCGGATACGGCGTGCATTCATCGAAGCACATCACAATATCTGAACCGAGCGCAGCCTGAATCTGCATGGAAATTTCGGGCGAAAGAAACTGCCGCGAACCGTCGAGGTGCGATTGAAATTCAACGCCCTCTTCCCTGATTTTGCGCAGTTCACCGAGGCTGAAAACCTGAAAGCCGCCGCTGTCGGTCAGAATCGAACG
>CAYWDW010000108.1:7918-10836 GCA_964457105.1 uncultured Heliobacteriaceae bacterium | reverse complement strand
TGTTTGCGCCGTCACGGCTGGGCAAAGCTGCTCAGGCCGCGCTGGCTGATGCGACATCAGGCAACAGCAGAATTTACATTCCGGCGGTGGTCGTGGCTGAAATGATTATGGTGGTTGAAAAGAAACGGCTGCCTGGAATCACCATGAGTCAGCTTGAGATCGAACTGAGCCTGATGAAACACAGCGCCTGTTACGACTTCCTGCCGCTGTTTCCTGAGCTGGTTATTTTCAGCCGTCAACTGACCGCTGTGCCCGACATCTTTGATCGGCTGGTGGTGGCTGAGGCGGTGCAACTCGGATTGCCATTGCTCACCAGTGATTCCATTATTCGCGCATCAGGGCTGGTCAGTGTTGTCTGGGATTGAAAGCCGCGCCTGACCATTAACACCAATCATCATGCCTGAAGAAAAATCACAACTCATTCGCGGCCTCACACTCACCGACACGACGGCGCTCGTCATTGGCACCGTAATCGGCACAGGCGTGTTCATCAAAACAGCAGTGATGGCGCAAAGCGTCGGTTCGCCAGGCCTCGCGCTGGCAGCGTGGGTAGCTGCCGGATTGCTGTCGCTGGCGGGCGCGCGAGGGTTTTCAGTCCGCAGTGGCGCCACGCTGGCTGGCCAGGCTGGCCAGGACCACGATCAGTTCAGCGGGTTCGACCGGTTTGGCGAGGTACGTCTGAAACCCGGCTCTGAGCGCGCGCAGGCGATCTTCAGAACGGCTCATCGCCGTCAGCGCAATGGCCGCCAGGCGCCCGGCGGGCGGCGTGCCCTGCTGCGCTTCGAGGTCGCGGATGCGGCGCAGCACCTGATAGCCATCCTCGCCTGGCATGGCGATGTCGCACACCAGCACGTCGAACTGATGGTCACGCAGCAGTGACACAGCCTCCTGGCCGGAAGCGGCGGTCATCGCGGCTGCGCCACATTCGCTCAGCAGGCCGGCCACCCGCGCTCTCGTCCCTTCCTGATCGTCCACTACCAGCACGCGCACTCCGTCGAGTCGCGGCAGGTTTGCCAGCGGAATCGCCTCCGGCCCGGTGCGCATTTCGGCCACCGCCCGCACCTGCGGCGGAGCCTCGACCACCGGCGGCGCGTGCAGCGGCAGCGTGACGGTGAAGGTCGTGCCCTGGCCGACTCCGGCGCTGGCGGCTGCAATCGTGCCGCCGTGCAGTTCGACCAGATCTTCGACGAGCGCGAGGCCGAGACCGAGACCGCCATACCGCCGCGTGCCGGACATATCCATTTGCCAGAAGCGCTCGAAGATGTGCGGCAGCACTTCCGGGGCGATGCCCTGGCCCGTGTCGCTGACGATAATGCGGGCCTGCTCAGGACTGCGTTCCAGGCGTAATGCGACGTGCCCGCCTTCGGGCGTGAACTTGATGGCATTCTGGAGCAGGTTCCAGATGATCTGCTGCAGGCGTGTGGCGTCACCGATGACCGTCAGCGGCTGGTCGCCGAGGCTGGCGCTGAGGTCAATGCGTCTGGCGGCGGCGGCAGGTTGCACGACGGCCAGCGACTCGGTCAGCAACAGCCGCAGGTCAGTCGGCGCAGTGTCGAGTTTCAGCTTGCCGGTAATGATGCGGGCGGTGTCGAGCAGGTCTTCAATGAGCCGCTGCTGCGTTCGCGCGCTGCGGGTAATGATGTCGGCAAAATGGACGACCTGCTCCGCCTGGTGCTGGTGCGCGCGGATCATTTGCGCGAATCCGAGAATGGCGCTGAGCGGCGAACGCAGTTCGTGCGAGACGACGGCGAGAAACTGATCCTTGGCGCGGGTTGCGGCTTCGGCTGTTTCGCGCGCCTGCTGTTCCTGCAGGCGCAATCGTTCGCGCTCAAGTTCAATCTGTTTGCGTGCGGTGATGTCCTCGATGATGGCAATAAAGTATGCCGGCGCGCCCGCCGCATCGCGCACCAGCGCAACCGTCAGGTTGATCCAGAGCACGGAGCCATCCCGGCGCAGGTACCGTTTCTCCAGGGAATATCTGGACATTTCACCGGCCAGCACCCGACGCACAAACTCCAGATCGGTCGCCAGGTCAGCCGGGTGTGTCAGATCCTGAAAAGTGCGGGCCAGCAGTTCCGCCTGCGTGTAGCCGGTCATTTCGCAGAGCCGCTGATTGACCCGCAGCCACCGGCCATCCGGCGCGACGTGGGCAATGCCGGACGCCGCGTTTTCAAATGTGAGCCGGAAGCGTTCCTCGCTCTGACGCAGCGCTTCTTCGGCCTGCCGGCGTTCGGTGATGTCGCGGATGACGCCGAGGATCATCTGCTCGTCGTCAGCCTGGCTGAGCACCCAGGTGATTTCGACCGGAAAGCAGGTCCCGTCCCGCCGCCGATGCACAGACTCAAACTGAAACGACCAGTGCCGGACCTGCTCCAGTTGTGCGAAAAAGTCGTCAGGCGCCTGCTCAGTGCGCAGGTCAGAGATGGATTTTGTCAGCAGTTCATCGTAACTGTAGCCGTAAGCGGCGACCGCCGAGCGGTTGGCCTCGCTGATCTGCCCGTCCGGGCGAAAGAAGAAGATGATGTCATGGCTTTGCTCGAAGGACTGCCGGTAATGGTGCAGGCTCACCGCCGACGGCCTGTGGCTGGACTCGCTGAAGAACCTCTCAGCCGGGGGCTGTTTCGATTTTTCCATAACGTGACCGGAACTCAGGGAATCCGCTGCGACAGGTAGCGGGCAGCGGGAAACGGATAGCAAACGGCATACAATTTTATCCGGCTGCCCGAAGGACGTCTGTTCGACAGCGGACAGAGGATCAAAGATGATCTGAAAATAATGCAGCCTGGAGCAGATTGCATTTGCGTCTCCGGTCCAGTACGCGAGCGTGAGCGAGCGCCCCTGCAACGGCGGCTGCGGGCGCTCGCTCACGCTCGCGGACTGCGCCGTGCGCACATCGGCAAAACCGGCAATCGCTGGTA
>CAYWDW010000108.1:0-7908 GCA_964457105.1 uncultured Heliobacteriaceae bacterium | reverse complement strand
GCTCGCTCACGCTCGCGGACTGGACCGGAGACGCAAAACCTGAGGCAGAATGCGGGGCGCAGTGGCAAAAAGAGCAGGCTGCGTCTACACTCTGAGTCAACTTTTTACCGTCTGAATTCGGCAGCCAGGACATTGATTTCAGCCGTCACGGGAGGCCGCAGCACTTTCCCGGATCACCGTTCCCGTGACCGGCTGCTCGTGCGTGGCAGCACCTCGCCACAGGAGGTCGGGATGGCACAGGCAACACCATCAGCTTTGTCGCTCTTCGACGTGTTACTCGATGAATACGCGCAACAGGCCGGTCAGCACGGGTTCCCGCCGCTTTACGCGCCCGGCGAAATTGAGCAGGCCCGCGCCCGCGCCGCGCAACGATTTCAGCTCATCACCGACGACCACGAACGTCAGCAGCAGATCAATGCCGCGCTGGTAGCTGATTTCTATCAGCGGCAGCATCGGAGCGGGGTGCGACGCACGGCCCTGTGTTTTTCGGGCGGCGGCATTCGCAGCGCGACCTTCAACCTCGGCGTGTTGCAGGGACTCGCGCGGGCGCTGGAGCTGAGCCGCTTTCATTTTCTTTCGACCGTGTCGGGCGGCGGTTACATCGGCAGTTGGTTTTCGGCGTGGATTCACCGGCGCAGCATGGCCGTCGTGCAGGAAGAGCTGGCCGGCGAGGGCCGCCGTTCACCGCTCAGCTTCGAACCGGAAACAGTCTTTCACCTGCGCAGCTACAGCAACTATATGAGTCCGCGCTTCGGGCTGCTCACGGCGGATACGTGGACGCTGGTGGCGATCTTTCTCAGAAACCTGCTGCTCAACTGGCTGGTGCTGATTCCGCTGATTCTCGGCGTGCTGGCGGTGCCGCGCTGGACGATGGCGGCGGCCTTGTGGGAAAAGCCGCAGGCGTGGGCCGTGCAGGCGGCGTTCTGGGGCAGCCTGCTGCTGGGCGTGCTGGCGATTGCCTTCATCATTGCGAACCGTCCGAGCCTTGACGGCACAGTGGTGCAAACCGCCGCGGATGAATCGTTGCGCGGCTTTTCGCGGCTGCGGGCAAAGTATCGCGGCGAGGGCTGGTTTCTGATTCTGTCTTTCACTCCGCTGTGGCTGGCATCGGTGCTGGCGGCGGGCTGGTGGGCGTGGATTGGCAGGGCGGAAGGCGTCGAGGCGGCAGTCCTGCTCAGGCCGGTGTCGGAGCTGGTGCTGAAGCTGCTGCCGCAAAGCTGGGAAGCGTGGGCGCGCACGACCTCGCTGCGCTGGATGCTGGCGTTTGCACTGTATGGCTGTGCGATGCACTTCGGCGGCTTCATCGTGTCGCGCTGGTGGGTGCGGCGCTGGGACTGGCGCGACTTTGTGTACAGCGCCGTGACGGGGGCGCTGGGCGGCGCGGGATTGTGGCTGATGGCGATGAAAGTTCCGATCTTTGCGCAGCCGGTGACAGGCGGCTGGCAGACCGGACTGTATGTCTGCCTGGCCTCGCCGGTTTTTCTGCTGATGTTTCTGGTCGCGGCGACGATCTTTGTCGGCTTGTCGAGCACTTACACCAACGATGCTGACCGCGAATGGATGGCGCGCGCCGGAGCGTGGATGCTGATTGCGATTGTGGTCTGGGCGGTGGTGAGCGGGCTGGTGATTTTCGGCCCGGTCGGGCTGCTGCTGGCGGGGCTTAAACTGAAGGCGCTGGTGATCTCGCTTGGCACGGGGACGGGGCTGGTGACGCTGCTTGGCGGGCGCAGCGAAAAGACCGCAGCACAAAAAACAGCCGAACAGGAACAGTCCGATAAATCAGGCCTCATCTCGCGGGTGATGGATTATGCGCTGCTGCTGGCGGCGCCGCTTTTTGCCGCCTTCAATCTCGTGCTGCTGGCGCTGGGGATCAGTCTGCTGCTCAACGTGCTGCCCTGGGGCGCAGAGGTGCCGCTGCACGCGCAGCCGCTGGCGCGAAATTTTCATCTGCTGGTGCTGAGCCGTTCATCGTGCTGGCAGGTGCTGTGGGTCACGCTGGCAATTCTGGCGGTCGGCGTGGTGATGGGGCTGTTCATCAACGTCAACAAATTCTCGTTGCATGCGGCTTACCGGGACCGGCTGATTCGCGCCTATCTGGGCGCTTCGCGCACGGCGAGCCGTCACCCGAATCCGTTTACGGGCTTCGACGAGAAAGACGACTTTCAGATACACGAACTGCTCACCGATCTTTATTACCCGGAGAGCTTCAGGGCGGAGCGACTGCCGACGCTGCTGGCGCGCCTCCGCAAGCCTGCGCGCGAATATGAAGCTTACGTCTGGCACCAACTGCCCGATCACGTGCGCCTGGTGCTGAACAAACATCAGCAGCAGGTGGCGACCGACGATGACGCGCGTGCGGCGCTGACCGATGGATTCAATTATCTGCTGCAGCGCGAACGACTGTCTGCCGTCCGCATCTTTGCTGAGTTCACGCAGCAGCAGGCGATCAAAGCCGTCCTTGACGCACAGCCGGAAGTGCCCGTCCCCGGCCTGTTCTCGTCGCGGCGCGAGGAACGAATCAATGTCGAATACGTCAGGCTCAACCGCCTGATTCTTGATGCGGCCTTTGCCGGTGAAGTCGAAAGCCTGGCTGAAAGTCTGGCCCGCCCGCGCCCGCTGCACGTCGTCAATATGTCGCTCAACCTTGTGGGCGGCAAAGAACTCGCGTGGCAGAATCGCAAGGCACAGTCCTTCACCATGACGCCGCTGCACGCGGGCAGTTACTGCCTGGGCTACCGCCGCGCAACCGCATACGCGGTCAGCCGCAAACAGGAATCTGCCATCAGCCTCGGCACGGCGGTCGCCATTTCGGGCGCGGCGGCGAGTCCGAATATGGGCTATCACTCGTCGCCGGTCGTGACGTTTCTGCTCGCGCTTTTCAACGTGCGCCTGGGCTGGTGGCTGGGCAATCCCGGTCCGGCAGGCGCGGCCACTTACACCCGGCCCAGCCCGACCTTTGCGCCGCGCCCGCTGATCGCTGAAACGCTCGGCTGGACCGACAGCGAGCATCCATACATTTACCTGTCAGACGGCGGCCACTTTGAAAACCTGGGTCTTTACGAAATGGTTCTGCGCCGCGTGAAATTCATTCTCGTGAGCGATGCCGGCTGCGATCCGAACTTCGAGTTTGAAGACCTCGGCAATGCGCTGAGCAAAATTCGCGCGGACCTCGGCGTGCCGATTGTGTTCGATGAAATTCCGATCAGCCGCCGCCCCGCCGAAACGCCCACCTACGACGCGAGCAAAGCCGAAGATCAGTATCACAAGTATTGCGCCATCGCCCGCATCTGTTATTCGCAGGTGGATGGCAACCCGCCGGAACAGGACGGCGTGCTGATTTACCTCAAGCCAACTTTTTACGGTACCGAACCGGCAGACGTTTATCATTACGCCAAAGCGCACCCGGCCTTTCCGCACGAAACCACAGGCGATCAGATGTACAGTGAATCACAGTTTGAGAGTTACCGGATGCTCGGCTTTTACGAAAGTCGCCGGGTGGTGGACGGGATTCAGGACGCGGATTTCAATCAGCTTGCGGAGCGTGTGCATGAATACCTGAGCCAGGGTCGGCCTGGCTTGCGTGAGTGACGGTCAGAGAGGACGGGAGATGGGAGAAGGGGAGAGGGGAGAGGGGGTGAAGATGCGACTGAGATGCTCAGCTCCCCATCTCCCCATCTCCCCATCTCCCCTTCTCCCCTTCTCCTTTTCTTCAAAAGGGCGTTCAGGATTTCGTGGTCTTCAACTGCTTTGCCACGCGCTCGACTTCGCCGAGCAGGCGCACGGTGTTTTCGCCGAGAATCTTTCTGATGTCCGATTCGCTGTAGCCTTTGCGCAACAGGGCTTCGGTGATTCTGGGCAGGTGCGTGCAGTCTTCCATGCCGACGGGCATGGAGCCGCCATCGAAATCTGAACCGAGGCCGACGTGGTCAGCGCCGACCAGTTTGACGGCGTGGTCAATGTGTTCGACGATCTTTTCCCAACTGGCTTTGGGCGCGGGGCCGAACTGTTTTTCAAGTTCAACTCTGACCTTCGCAAAATTCTCGCGGCTCGGCCCGCCGAGTTTCTGCATCAGTTCACGCGACACGGCCCGGGTCTTTTCCGACCACAGATAAAGATCGTTATCAATGAAGCTGTCGAGATAGTTGATCTGAATGACGCCGCCCTTTGCCGCGAGGGCTTTGATCATTTCATCAGTCATATTGCGCGGGTGGCCGCTGATGGCGCGGCAGGATGAATGCGAGGCAATCATCGGCGCTTTGCTTACGGCGAGCGCATCGAAAAATGTCTTGTCCGCGACGTGCGAAATATCAACCATGACGCCCAGGCGATTGAGTTCGCGCACCACATCCCGGCCAAAATCGGTCAGGCCGTTGTGCTTCGGCTGATCGCCGGATGAATCAGCCCAGTCAGTATTGACCGAGTGCGTCAGCGTCAGGTACCGCACGCCGAGCGCGGCATACATTCGCAGCACGGGCAGGCTGTTGTTGATCATATGCCCGCCTTCCATGCCCATCAGCGCGGCAATCTTTCCGGCCTTGTGCGCGCGCCGCACGTCATCGGCAGTCGTGCAGAGCATGACCTGATCGGGCAGGTCTTCGGCCAGCTTATGCACGGCGGCGATGCGTTGCAAGGCATCGTTGACGGCTTTCGGGCCGGTCACGGTGCCAGGCATATAGATTGAAAAGAACAGCCCGTTGAGGCCGCCTTCCTTCATGCGCGGCAGGTCAATGTGGCCGTTCGGGTGACGTTCGGTGAACTTCCAGTCGGTCTGCAGTTTCGGGGTCACGTCAATGTGTGTGTCGAGGACGAGCGACGAGAAATGAATTTTGCGGGCGCGTTCAGCGATGTTGTCGCCTTTTTGCGCCAGCAGTGAAACGCTGCACAGTGCGAGCAGAGTAATGGTTACGATGATTTTGTTCATGGTCAGGGCCTCAATGATAAAGGCGCGGATGATGACAGGCGGCGTTTATTTCACAACGCGACCGTGTTCATCCATGCGCGACAGACCGGCTTCGATTCGTTCGATGTAACTGAGTGTTTCCTGGTGCCGCCAGGCCGGAACGTCAGGCGCGACAGTCTGAATGCTTGGCCAGATGCCCGGCGCGAGCAGGCGCGCGCGGGCGAGGTCCTGGGCGCGCAGCAGCGTCCGGCGTCCGGCGTTGTAGCTGCCCAGCATGAAGCGGTGACGATGTGGTTCTTCGGCGTCCTGCTCCCACTGCGTCCATAACTGAGAGTCGTAATAAATGCCGGCGGCAATGTTCCATTCCGGATGATTGATGTTTTTCATCTCAGGATACTTCGATTTGATTTCCTGAAAGGTCGAAGGCATCAGTTGCATAAGGCCGCGCGCGCCGCACCAGCTTTTCGCTGTCAGGCTCAGATTGCTTTCCGCCATCGCCTGCGCCTTGAACACGCGCCAGTCAAAACCCGGCCCGAAAAACCGTTTGGAATATTTGCGGAAAGTGTCGTCATAACGATCCGTCACCGGTTGCGCTGAAGCCGCTGTGAGCGTGCCGCAGACAAGCGTCAGGGCGATGAGTGCAAGCGTTTTGGGCAGGAGGTTTTTCAATTGAGTGCGCCTCCGATGATGATGGCAATTGAGAGAAACAGCGCCGCGATGAAAATGGCGACGGCGATATTACCCTTTTTGAGTTCAGCCGGAAAGTCCACGTCCTTTGTCAGCCAGTCAATGATGCGATAGGAAACAAACATCAGCGCCACACCCAGAATCGCATAAATGAAATTCAGGGCAATGATTCTCCAGTCCATAAATCCACCTCTTGAGTTGATTGAACGGCGATTCAATACTGCCCGGCGTGTTGCCACTTCAGTCAGCACCGCTGAGGGGGAAGTGAAAAGACAGCGACAGCAGGCCCGGTCTGAGGCCGGGCCTGCTTGAGAACAACAGACGGTCTGATGACCGCCCGCTTACCGGTCATTCCATTCCGGCAGACGGCCCGGCGTCCACGGCGCACCGGCAGCGTCACGGGATTTTTCGAATTTCTATCTCGGTCTTCCCGGCTTGCCGCTGTTCCGCACCTGACGAACGCTTCGCCTGCGCCGGACGCAGGACGGCCACGACCGGGAAGTGATCGGACGGGGTGCGCCCGTCACGCGCAGTGCGATCAATCGCGGCGCTCACCGCCTGCCATTCGCGCGAAGCCCCGATCCAGTCAATGCGCGGGCCTGTCGTCCGGGTCGCTTTGAAGGAAGAGAAAGTGCCTTCGTCATTCGTCCGCGTTGCATGCCGGGCGCGATAGACATCGAACACCGGCGCATCGGCGCCGCCGAAAAACGCGCGATAAGCTGCGGTCTCTTCGCCCGTGTTGAAATCTCCGGTCACGATCACGCGGCAGGTTTTCGCGGCCTCGGCGATGCGGCGACGGAGCAGGCGCGCTGACTCGATGCGCGCCTGTTCGCCGCGATGATCGAAGTGGGTGTTGAAGAACAGCAACGGCCTGGCGCGCGGATTTCGTTTATCGCGCAGCTTCACCCACGTCACCATGCGCGTCAGCGCCGCATCCCAATTTTTGCTGCCCGCGATGTCCGGCGTTTCACTCAACCAGAAATGTCCGCCGTCCAATTTCTCAAAGCGGTCGCGCTTGAAATACAACGCCGCCATCTCGCCCTGCTCTTTGCCGTCATCGCGGCCTGCGCCCAGCGCCTCGTAGCCGGGGAGTTGCGCCGCCAGATAATCGCGCTGAAAGCCGAGCGTTTCCTGCGTCCCGAGCAAATCGGGATTGAAAGCCCTGATCGTTGCGATCAAAAACTCTTTGCGTTTGTCCCAATGATTCTCGCCGTCATTCGCTGTGCCGTAACGGATATTGAAGCTCATCACACGCACGTCATGGCGCGCCTGTCCCAAGGCAGAAGCGCACGTCAGACTGATGAGCAGGAGCAGCGTTGTCCAACGAAGCATAGATTCCTTTGAAGCCTTGTTTCAGGCCTGGTTATTTATCGTTCCATTCCGGCAGACGGCCCGGCGTCCACGGCGCACCAGCGGCGTCGAGAGCTTTTTCAAGCTTTGGCAGGTCGCTTTCGATGAATGTCTTCAGCCTGGCCATCACGGCTTTGAATTCATCCGCCGCGATGTTGTAGTTCTCAAGCTGCGACTGCGTCGGGCGCAGCGCCGAGAGGCGAATGCGCTGAGCAATCGCGTTGACGCGCTGATTGATGGCGGGCGGCGGAATGTCTGTCAGTTCGCGTCCGCCGCGCAGGGCCTGCAGAATGTCATCAACCCTGTCGTCAAGCGCGGTGACTTCGTTAAGCAGGTTCTGGTTTGCGCCGGGCGCTTCCTGCGCGGCGCGCTTCATCAGCGCCAGGCGGCCTTTGGCTGAACTGGCCGCGTCGAGCGCGCCGGTGACAGCGCGCTGCAACCGCGTCACCTTGCGCTGAAATTCAGCGAGCGCCGCACGATCAGCCGCCGTCATCTTGTCAGTGCCTTCAGCCACGACGCTGAAGGTTTGTGTGCCGGGCAGCGGCGTGATGACGCCGCCGACTTTTTTCGCCATCGTCACGGTGTATTTGCCGGGCATCGCCAGTTCGCCCTGCGGTCCGAAGCCGAACCCGCCGCCTTCAATGCCTTCAAAGCCGGGCGGCAGTTGCGGCGGTGGCTGCACGACGGGCGGCGCGTGGCGAAAGTCCCACGTCACGCGCTGCAGGCCCGGCATCGGCGGCGCGGTCAAACGGCGCACCACGCGGCCTTCGGCATCGCTGACGGTGAAAAGCAGCGCGGGCGCTTCCTCTTCGGCTTCGTCGCGCAACTGCTGACGAGTCGGATAAGTGATCGGCTGCTTTTTGCGTTCGGCTTCGCGTTCGGCTTCCTGGCGCTGCTGTTTCTTTGTTTTGATCGCGTCCTTCAGAAAGTAAGTGATCGTCGCGCCGTAAGGCGGATTCGGCGCCGTGAAG
>CAYWDW010000107.1:0-10851 GCA_964457105.1 uncultured Heliobacteriaceae bacterium | reverse complement strand
CAGTCGCTGGTCGGCGCGCTCGCCACCGCGAATATTCCGCTGCCGCCCTTCAATATGATTTCGACCAATGTGCCGGGGCCGCAGGTGCCGCTGTACGCGATGGGCCAGAAGATGATGGCGTATTACCCGTATGTGCCGGTCGGGTTTTCGGTCGGGTGCGGTTGCGCGATTATGAGTTATGACCAGCATCTGTATTTCGGCCTGACGGCTGATGTGCAGGCGATGCCCGACGTTGAGCGGCTGCGTGAAGCTTTGGACGAATCATTCGCGGAACTGCGCGCCGCCGCCGGAGTCGAAGAGATCAAACCGCAGGTGATGAAAGCCGAAGCCGCGCGCGCAGGCCGCAGCCGGAAGCAGGCTGGCGAGAAGACCGGGAAGTTGTAAACAAGCCTGTGGCACAGCTTATTGACAAGGTGGCACCGGGACAGTACAGGGAGCGGTAGCGACCTGGTGCCTCGGCAACAGGCCTCTCTGAAAGAGCCAGGTCGCTACCGCTCCCTGTACTGTTCCGGTGGTTTCGTGGAAAAAACTGTTCCCGGATTCGATCTTAGGTCCCCTGATTTGACAGTTGCCTGCTCGTGACAGACTGACCTGTGTTACTCTGGCGGCGTTTTTGAAAAGCCGCTGGTCGGAGAATCCGCTATGAATTCTTTTCATTTCAGGCAACGTCGCGCCGGTCTGATCCTCGCCTTCATTTTTATTACTGCCTTATCGGTCAGCGCGCAGACTGCGTCCGGGCGTGTGGTGCGCGTCACGCTGCTGCAGGTCAATGATGTCTATCAGATTTCGCCGGTGGACAAGGGCAAAGCCGGAGGCCTGGCGCGGCTGGCCACGCTGAAAAAACAGATTCAGGCCGAATCGCCGCACACGCTGTTTCTGCTGGGCGGCGACACGCTGTCGCCTTCGGTGGCTTCGACCATTTTCAGGGGCGAACAGATGGTCGCGGGGTGGAATGCGGCGGGGCTGGATTACGCGGCGCTCGGCAATCACGAATTCGATTTTGGCGATGACGTTTTGCGCAGGCGGATGCAGGAGTCGCGTTTTGCGTGGCTGGCGGCCAATGTCATTGATCGGCGCACGGGCAGGCCGTTTGGCGGGATGGCGCCGTATGTCATTCGCAAATTCAACGGCGTGAAAGTCGGCCTGTTCGGACTGCTGACGCCGGAAACGAAACAGACTTCGAGCGCGAGTAAGAACGTGCTGTTTCTTGATCCGAACAGAACTGCCGCGCGCATCGTGCGGCAGTTGCGGGCGCGCGGCGCGCGAACCATCATTGCCATCACGCACCTTTCGATGCCGCAGGACAAGCAGCTTGCGAGGTCCGCACAGATTGACGTGATTATCGGCGGGCACGAACACGACCTGCTGCAATCGCAGGCGGGCTGCACGCCGATTTTCAAGATGGGGTCAGACGCGCGCACGCTCGGCAGAGTTGATCTCAACATTTCGGCGCGCACGGGCCGCGTTGAGAGCCTCGATTTCACGGCGATTCCGGTGACTGACAAGGTGCCTGACGATCCGGCGGCGGCGGCAATTATTGGTGAATACGAAAACAAACTGTCAGCCGAACTCGACAAGCCCGTCGGGCGCACGACCGTTGAGCTTGAGGCGCGCAGCAAGATGGTGCGTTCAGGCGAAACGAACCTGGGCGATTTCATTGCTGATGCCTTTCGGCAGGCGACGGCATCGGATGTGGTGATTTTCAACGGCGGTTCGATCCGCTCGGATGCGACTTACGGGCCGGGCGAGATGACCAAACGTGACGTGATTACGCTCCTGCCCTTTGAAAATCCGATAGCCAAAGTGGCCGTCAAAGGCGCGCAGCTTCGCGCGGCGCTCGAACACGGCGTGTCGCGCATCGTTGAGGAATCAGAGAACGGGCGTTTTCCCCAGGTCTCCGGGTTGCGTTTTGTCTATGACGGTCGCCGCCCGGCAGGCGCGCGTGTCGTCGAGGTGACGGTCAACGGGCAGCCGCTGGATGACAACAGAATCTACACGCTGGCTTCGAGTACCTATCTGCTGGATGGCGGCGACGGCTACACGATGTTCAGGGGCGCGAAATATCTGGTCAAACCGGAAGAGGCAAAGGTGGACGCCGTGATTGTGGCTGAGGCCATTGCCGCGACAGGTGAAATCACGCCACAGACCGATGGGCGCATCAAACGGCTTGATGCAGTTGAAGGGCAGAACTGACGGCGCTGTTTCATCCATCAGGGGCACATCACATTATGTCTGTCTCAGCTTCATCATTTCATCAGGATCAAAGGTCTGCCGACCGCCCGATCTGGCGCGAGGCGCTGGTCGGACTGGACTGGCTGGCGCTCAGAACCTCGCCGGTCTATTACGGGCTGGGGGTGCCGAAAGGCAACGGGTCTGCCGTCATCGTGGTGCCGGGTTTTATGGGCACGGATCATTATCTGTATGAAATTTATTTCTGGCTGCGGCGCATCGGTTACAAACCGTATCTGTCGAAGATCGGCTGGAACGCTGACTGCCTGGACATTCTGGTTGATCGTCTGGCTGAGACGGTCAGCAGGGCCTCTGGCGAAACCGGCGGCAGGGTGCATCTGATCGGTCACAGTCTGGGCGGCATTCTGTCGCGTTCAGTCGCGGCACAACACCCGGAGCTGGTCGCGTCGGTCATCACGCTGGGTTCGCCGTTTCGCGGCATCTGTTCGCATCCGCTGGTGCTCGAAACCGCCGAGCAGGTGCGGTCACGCATCGTCAGCCGCGCCGACCGTCACCCACATTGTTTCACTGGTTACTGCGGTTGCCAGGCGGTCTGTGCCTTGCAGTTTTCCTTTCCCGCAGCAATCCGTCAGACGGCCATTTACACAAAGACTGACGGCATCGTGGACTGGCGCGTGTGCATCAGCGAAGACCCGGACACCAACTTTGAAGTGACCGGCACGCACGTCGGTCTGGTCTTCAATCCGGCGGTCTATCGCCTGATTGCGACGCGGCTGGTCGGCGCGCCGCCGGGTTAACCTGCGGCCTGCGCCGAAACGCGCTGAAGTCGGCAGCACCGCAATTTCCCTGCCCGATGGCTGTTCAGAAGGAGGCCTGCCCATGACTCCTGAGATGGCTTTTGAGAAACGCGCCGAACTGAATCCGGCGCCGGCGACTTCGGCGGAACTGGTCAACATGATGGCCCATTACTATCGCGGCGAGATGGCGCGCATGGCTGGCTGGCGCGACCGGATTGATCGCACGACGAACTGGGCGATCACGGTTGTCGCGGCGATGCTGTCGGTGTCGCTGTCATCGCCGACGTCGCATCACGGGGTGCTGATCTTTGCGATGCTGCTCGTCTTTCTGCTGCTGGTGATCGAATCGCGGCGGTACCGGTTCTTCGATGTCTACCGGCACCGGGTGCGGACGCTGGAGCGGAATTATTATGCGGCGATCTTTGCCAGCGACCGGATGGCTGAAGCTGACTGGCTGCAGCAACTGGGCCATGACCTGCGCCTGCCGCAGTTTTATCTGTCGCTCAAGCAGGCGATGTCGCGGCGGCTGCGGCGCAATTACTGCTGGATTTTTCTGATTCTGCTGCTGGCGTGGCTGCTGAAAACAACAGCGGGAGCGCTGCAGCCGAGCGCTGGCCAGACGCAGTTCATTCATTCGACGGGCGAACTGTTTCACAACGCCGCAATCGGTTATCTGCCGGGCTGGCTGGTGCTGGCGGGGCTGCTGGCGTTTTATGGCTGGCTGGCTTACGTCATGGTCAGATTCAGGGATACCGAAGGCGAACTGGCTTACGGGCAGGTTCACGTCTGAGCTTACGGGGCCGAAGCGCGCATCAGGGCCTGGCTCGCCAGCAGCGCCGCGCCGATGACGCCGGCCTCTTCGCCAAGCTGACTGGCGACAATCTGACAATCAGCCAGGGCCGGAGCGAAGGCGCGGCGATGAGCTTCCTCAATGATCCCCGCAATCAGCAACGGGCGCGCGCCCATGGCGCCACCAATCACGACCATCGAAAGATTGAGGACGTTGATCAGATCGGCCACTGCCATGCCCAGGAAATGGCCGGTGCGCGACATCATCAGGCGAGCCAGATCATCGCCCGCCTGCGCGGCCTCGATGATCGCCTCATAGGTCAGCTCATCCTCGTCGAAACGTGAGAGCGACGAAGTGGCATCGCGCCGGAGTCGCGCGCGGGTGCGGCGCACGATGCTGGGCACCGAGGTTTTGGTTTCGAGGCAGCCGAAGCTGCCGCAGGCGCACTGCTCGCCGTCAGGATCAATGTTGATATGGCCGAGTTCACCGGCATAACCTGACCTGCCGCGTCGCAGCTTGCCATCGAGAATGAGGCCGGCACCGATGCCCGTGCCGATGCTCAGATAGAGCCAGTCGCTGACGCCTTTGGCGACGCCGCAGCTCATTTCGGCCCACGCCGCCGCATTGGCGTTGTTTTCAAAGGCAATCGGCACTTTGAATTCACGCTCGAATTCGTGAAACAGATCAACCTCGCCCAGGCTGGGCGCATTTGTGACCGTGACCATGCGATGCGTGTGCTGATTGACGAGTCCGGGCAGGCCCACGCCGATGGCGGCGACGGGCGCTCGTTCAGACTGTTCCGCAAAGGTTGCGCTGACGAGCGCGTGCAGTTGTGCGGCGAGGGCCGTGCCTGTGACCGGCTGACCCGACTGATTCAGGTATTGTTCGCGGCGCAATGACAGCAGACGGCCATCCGGGCTGACCGTGCCGAGGCGAATGACGCGGCTGCTGAGATAAACGCCAAGCAGCACGGAATCGGGCGCAGCAACAGCGGAAGTATTTGAGGTATTGGGGGCTTCGTGTGTCATAGCAGTGGTCTCTGTGGTCAGGCTGTCGTATCCGGCGGCGACTATAACAAGGGGTCAGAGTAGTGTCAATTTCAGGTTCTGACCGGATGCCGGGAAGCCGGAAGCCGAAGCCGGTTAGCCGTTTCAGAGTGCCGGATGACCTGTTGCCTGCCTTGCCAGGCCGCAGCGAGTCAGTTATCTTTAGACCCGTTTCAGCGCGAGGCCGCCAGACTTCCTGCTGCCAGTTCAGCGCCTGAGAGCTGCCAATGATTTCAATGCGCCAGGCCTTTCATCCGAGCGGTCAGTGAGCATTCATCATGCATGAGTGGAATTGAAGAGTTGATCAGACAATACGGGCTGTGGGCAGTCTTCTTCGGCGTGATGATCGAGGGCGATCTGACCCTGCTGTTTGCCGGAGTCCTGGCGCATTACGGCCTCTTCTCATTCGGCGAGGCCCTGCTGACCGGCACGCTCGGCGGTTGCGCCGGTGATCTGGTCAGCTACCTGATCGGCCACACCGGCAAGCAGCAGATTCGCAACAGTCGTTTTTATCAGCGCGCACAACCCCGCCTCGAACAGCTCTGCCACCGCTTCGGCATCTATTCGGTCTTTCTGGTCAAATACATTTACGGGCTGCGGACGGCGAGCGCGGTTTTTTACGGGTTTGCGCCGATGAAGTTTCGCCGCTTTGCGCCGCTGACGATTCTGAGCTGCACGCTGTGGGCGCTGGTCTTTACCGGCGCAGGATATTTTTTCAGCGGCGCGATTGGCATTCTCATTCCGCGCGTCAAACAGGTCGGGATGGTGCTGCTGATTGCGCTGCTGATTGCCGTGATCGTCGCGCTGCTGCTGTATCTGGTCGAAAGTTATCTGATTGCGCCGAAAGTGCCGGAAATGGAACCGCTCAACAAACCCTTCGAGCGCACCTTTGAAAAGCTCGAACAGCTTGAAAAAAATCTGCACGGAGACTGAGTTGAAAGTTCAGTTCTCACATCTGCCATCTCACATTCATCTTTATCTATGATTATTGAATCGCAGGCTGCCACACGCATTGATCTGGCCGGAGGTACGGTGGACATCTGGCCGCTCTATCTTTTTCACGACCACGCGCAGACGGTCAATTTCGCCATTGATCAGTATGCGCGCTGCCGCCTGGAAACGCGCACTGACGGGCGTTTCGTGCTGGCCTCAAAGGATCGCGGCGTGCGCGTTGAACTGGACGCGCTTGAAGAACTGCGCGGCGATGATGAACTCGCGCTCGTCTCAAAGCTGATTTACTTCTTCAAACCCGACACCGGCCTGACTGTCACGACCGATTGCATGGCTCCGGCGGGCGCGGGTCTGGCCGGCTCATCGGCGCTCAACATCGCCCTGTGCGCGGCGCTGAATGACCTGACCGGCCATCGTTTCACCCGCGAACAACTGCCGTTCATTGCAGCCAATGTCGAAACGCAGGTGCTGAAAGTGCCTGCCGGTTATCAGGACTACTTCCCGGCGGTTTACGGCGGCGTTTCAAAGATCAGCCTGCAGGTCGAAGGCGTCATTCGCGCCGGGATCAGCACTGACATTGATGAACTCGAAAGCCGCGTTGCGCTTTGTTTCACCGGCGCGCCGCGCAATTCGGGCATCAATAACTGGGAGATGTTCAAGGCGCACATTGACCGCGCGCCCGGCATTTTTGAAAAGTTCGAGCGCATCTGCGCCACCGCCGTCAGCCTTGAAAAGGCCCTGGCCGCCAAAGCCTTCGACGAGATCGGCGCCATCTTTGCCGAAGAGTGGGCCAGTCGCCGCGACCTTGTGCCCGGCATCACCACGCCGTTCATTGACGAACTGATCGAAATTGCGAAACCGCACGGTGCCGAAGCCGCCAAGGTTTGCGGCGCAGGCGGCGGCGGCTGCGTGGCTTTTTACTGCGCGGCAGGCCGCAAACCGGAAGTTGAAAAGGCGCTGAGCGCCGCCGGTGGTCAGATCATTCCGTACCGCATTGCGCGCGAAGGCGTGCAGGTCACCAGACACTGATTCAATTCACATTCAGAAACTCGTATGCCCCGTTATTACCATTCACTTCATCAGCTCATTCGAATGCTGCTGTGCGGGCTGTTGCCTGCTGTCAGCCTGCTCCTGGCTGCCGCGTGTCAGACTCAGGACCAGCCTGCTTCGAGCGACGCGCTGACCGCGCCGCTGACCACTCCGGCGGCTGCGCCCGCGCCTTCGGCTGACCCGCGCGTGACCGACCTTGAAAGAGTCAAAGAAGGCACGCCCGCGCCCGATTTTGCGCTTGCAGACATCAACGACCACACCGTTCACCTGTCTGATTACAAGGGCAAAAAGAATGTCATTCTGGTTTTTTACCGGGGACATTTCTGAGGAAGCTGCCAGGATCAGCTCGGGAAGCTGAAATCGCTGCTCACTGAAGAAGAGAAAAAGCAGATTCAGATTCTGGCCGTCAGTATGGACACGGCTGATGAATCGCGCGATCTGACCTACAAGGTTTACAACTACCCAGGCGCGTTTGATTTTCCGCTGCTGGAGGACCGGAACCACGAAGTCGTTGATCGTTACGGCATCTTCAATCCGGCAGAAGCCTCCTTCAAACCCGGCATCCCGTACCCGGCGGTTTACCTGATCAACCGCGAAGGCATCGTCGTGCATCGCTTCCTCGATCCCGAAAAATATCATCGCCCGACGAATGACGAACTGCGCGCGGAACTCAGGAAGCTGGGCATGGTGAAGTGATCAGAGTGTCGAAACAGATCAGCCAGGAGAGGTACAGCTATGATCTACGCCGAACCCGGACGACGCTACACGCTCGAAGAATATCTTGAATTGGACAACAAACTGACGGACGCCAAATACGAGTATCACAACGGCATCCTGGTTGAGATCAGCGGCGTCAGAGTTTCACACGCTCAGATCGAAGTGAATATGCTGTGCGCATTGAAACCGAAGCTGGATGATCGTGACGACCGGATTTTTATCGGGGGCATGCACATCAGCGCGCCGAGTTTTCCGCCCTACCGCTATGCGAATCTGTCCGTCTCAGCCGGGAAACCGCAGTTTGTCGAAATCGGCGGCAGCGCCACGCTCGTGAATCCTGCGCTGCTGGTCGAAATCTTTTCACCGGAGACCGAAGCCTATGATCGCGGCGACAAGTTTTCACATTACAAATCAATTCCGTCATTCTGCGAATACCTGCTTGTGTCAGAGTCGCGCCCGCACGTTTCGCACTTCATTCGCCTCGCTGACGGCTGGTGGAATCACCGCGAATACAACAACCTTGATGAATTCATCAGACTGATTTCGCTCGACTGCGAACTCACAATGAATGAGATTTTCGATGAAGTTGATTTTGACTTGTCGGAAGTCCCTTCATACCTGCGCCCGTTTGTGTGATTCGATAGGCCTTCAGCGATTGACCATCTGATAATCAATGCGCCTTATGATGGGTCGAAGGAGTTCCGGGAACAAACCATTTTCCCTGATTGACATGGAGAGCCGGACGTTATGTCTGCCTGGAAAGAGATGGCGGAGGCGTGTGGGAATCGAACCCGACCGACGCACGCTCACGCGCACGTCCAATGGTTTTGAAGACCAGGCCAGTCACCAGACCAGATGCGCCTCCGACGGCAGTCGGCTTCGATTCTAAACACCACAGTCTGAAAAGTAAAAAGTGAAAGGTCGGCGCGAACTGAAAGCCACGTCCTCCGGGCGTAGTCGCCGAATCCCAAACAATGGTTTTCCTGGGGAGAGGCCGCGCCGCCCCTTTGGTAGTGGCCTCAAAACACGGCCACCACCCTGAACCCGACGTGTGGCGCGATTGAGCGCCGCCGTTCACGCGCTGACAGCGTCGCCCGCGCTCATCAGGGCAAAGCCTGCTCATCCCTGTACCCTGACTCATTAGTAGCATTCCTGAAACACGAAGCGCATCTTCCATCCATTCGCTTCCGCAATGCGGTTTGCTTCTTCAGGTGGAATGTCCAGCGTGACCCCTTGGAAGTTGCTTGCAAGGGAGCCATAGCAAAAAGAGAGTCCCAGCGCTTCCAAGACTTTCTGGTCAAGCTTATCGAAATAATTGTACGGTCTATCATCAGGCGGGATCTCCTCCTCATCCCAATCAGGTTCCTCGTCGAGCCAGGCATTGATTTCGGCGTCAAGCGCGGCGCGCTCTTTGCCAGAGGCATCGTCAACCCAGTCAGGCCAGTAGTCCGCTACGTCATCTCTGATAGTATCTTCATCAAGCGAGTACGCCGCTGCGTGATTGTCGTCCGCATCGTCTTCTTCTTCCCAGCCCTTGTGTTGTTCCTCGATTTCTGCAAGATGATGCGCAAATGCTGACCAGGGTGCGCCTGTCAATTTTTCCCCATTCCGGCGTGCTTTGGCGGCTTCGATCAGGGCATTGGCGTAGAGGTCTTGAATGCGCTCCTCCAGTTCTCCGCCTAGGGCGCTAATCTCATTTGAGTCATAAGCATCCAGGTCATCGTCATAATAATAATAACCGAGTTCTCTGCGAGTTTCAGGTAACTTAAGGGGTTGTGGGCAGGACAAGGTCCCAAATTCGTTAACATTGAATATATCCCATTGTTGGGTAGCGGTCGTGACGGCTGCATTTATTTCTTCAGCTGATGCGGTTTCAAGTTGAGGGAATAACGCAACCGAGACCCCGGCGGCGGCAAGCGCTTTCAGAAAATTTCGACGATCCATAATGACCTCATTGGTTGGTGGCGCAACGGGCATCCCATTGTGGTAAGCGTGCGCCGTTTGCTTGTATCGGGTAGATAAATCAGACCGGATGCGGCACGAAATTACGGCACTGAAGAAACAAACGCAGACGACTCTCCGGTATCCGGTCTGATTGCGAGAATGGCAGGGGCCTTTACACGCAGTTTTTCGCCCGGCGATAGCCCGCCCGGCGCGCATCGCTTTCGCTGTCGAAATACTCGCGATTGTGAGGCGCAACCTGCGAATAAGACAGACAGTTCGGCAGATGATAAATGCCGCTGCGTTTGTTTCCGATGATGTCGAGGCGCGGGGTGGCAAAGTCCCTCGGGGCATTTTGTGAAGCCTGTGTCTTCCCCATCACCTCTGAAGCGCACGAGGCGGCGGTCAGCGCGGTGGCAGACAGCAGGGCGATCAGACTCAAACGACGGAAAGTAATGATTGCAGAGAATCTGAGTTTCATTGGCGGTTACTCCTTTGAGATTGTGCGAGGCTGGTCACAGTTACGGACAGTCTCCTGAGTATGTGCAGCAATCGTCAGTTTGTTTCTGAGTCGAAGGAGTCGCCGGAAAAGCAAAAGCGGCTGACACCCTTCAGCGGCTGTTACGGAATTCGGGAGACAGGTTTCGGATTCACTTACCGCTCCAGATACCGGGCGCAAAACCTGTCCGCCACCTCAAGCAGTCTCTCTGGCAGTCTTGCTTTGACTTCGCTGATGAATGCCGACGGGATGTGTTTGTAATGTGCCTCCGCCATACTCCCGGCGATGGCCGCCATTGTGTCTGCGTCCCCGCCGAAGGAAACAGCCTTGCGGATGGCATCCTCCACACTTTCACTTTCGAGAAAGGCAATGATTGATTCAGGCACTGAACCCTGACAAGTGACGTCGAACCTGTAACCTGGCCTGATGTCCTCAATCCTCCTGCTGAGGTTATAGCCAAAGCGGGTTTCGATTTCGGTTTTGATGTCCGCCTTGCTGGCTCCGGTGCGGGCGCGGAAGATTGCCAGCGCGACGGACTGCGCCCCCTTGATGCCTTCGGGGTGATTGTGCGTCACCGCGGCGCTCTTCTCTGCTTCCATCAACACCGAGGCCACCGTATCGAAGGCCCAGCCAATCGCCGCAACGCGCATCGCAGAGCCGTTGCCGAAACTCTGACAGGGTTCTGCTTCGTCAACAGGAAGCCGCAGCCAGGATCTGAATGTCTTGCCGTAGCCAGCCTGCGGAAACAGATTCCCAAAACGCCAGAGCGACTGTTTGTAGTCCACACCCGCAAGGATCGAATGGGCGACAGCCACAGTCAGCACCGAGTCGTCAGTGAAGTCGCATCTCGGGCGTAAGAGCGGGAAATCC
>CAYWDW010000106.1:0-10917 GCA_964457105.1 uncultured Heliobacteriaceae bacterium | reverse complement strand
TCGCGGCAAGGTCTCTGGTCGCCTGTAATGATGTGCCTTCGGGCGCGCGGAAGGTAACTTCAAATTCGCTCTGGTCATCTTTCGGGAAAAACTCAAAGCCCATAAACCGCACCAGCACGACCGGCGAGAACAACACGGCGAGCGCGAGCAGGGAAACCAGCAGCCGGTGATGCAGCGATTTCGTCAGCAGCCAGGTGTAACCGTGATCGAGATAACGAAAGAGCCACGATTCCTTTGACGAATGCGCCCCGGCAGTCGAATCCGAAGTCAGATCCCAGGGATCGGTCTGTTTGCGTTTCAGCTTGCTGAACATTCGCGACGAGAGCATCGGCGTGAGCGTGAAGCTGACGATCAGCGAAACCAGAATCGCAAAGGCCATCGTCAGCGCCACGCTTTTGAAAAAGCGCCCCGCGATGCTTTGCATAAACGCCACCGGCAGGAAGATGACGACCAGCGACAGCGTCGTCGCCATCACCGCCAGCCCGATTTCGCGCGTGCCTTCAATCGCCGCTTCAAATGGGCGGTAGCCTTTTTCCTCAATGTAGCGGAAGACGTTTTCGAGCACCACAATCGCGTCGTCAATCACGATGCCGACCGAAAGCGTCAGCCCCAGCATTGACGGGCCGTTGAGCGTGATGCCGAAGTATTCCATCACCGCAAAGGTCGCAATGATCGAAGTCGGAATCGCAATCGAGGAGATGATCGTCGCGCGCAGGTTGCGCATAAAGAGCCAGACGACGAGCGACGCGAGCAGCGAGCCGAGCAGCAGGTGTTCCTGAATCGCATGAAATGAAGCCAGAATGAACTCTGACTGATCGCGGACGACATCGAGCGAGTACCCGGCGGGCAGCGCCTTGCGCACTTGTGTCAGCCGCTCGTTGATCCCGTTGATGACATCAACCGTGTTCGTGCCCGACTGACGGCGAATGTTCATCAGCAGCGCCGGTTTGTCATTGAGCAAGCCGGCAGTCTCTTCCTCTTCCACGCCGTCTTCGGTGTAACCGACATCCGAAATTTTGATCGGATAACCGTTGCGGTTTGAAACCACCAGGTCATTGAATTCTTCCGGCTTTTGCAGCCGTCCAAGCGTGCGCAGCGTGAGCGTGCGCGCGCCCGTTTCGACGCGCCCGCCAGGGACTTCGAGGTTCTGCGCCTGCAACGCGCGCGAGACATCGGCGACAGTCAGGTTGTAGGCGCGCAGCTTGTTGCCATCAAGGTTGACGTTGACCTGTCGTTTGCGTCCGCCGAGGATGAGAACCTGACCGACGCCGTTGACCGATTCAAGCTGACGGCGCAGCACCTTGTCAGCATATTCGGTCATCTCGCGCACCGAGCGGTTCGACGCGACCGAAATCGTCATAATCGGTGAAGCGTCAGGATCGAGCTTTTCAACCGTCGGCAGGTCAATGTTGTTGGGCAGGAGCGGGATGATCGTGTTGATCTTGTCGCGCACGTCCTGCGCGGCGGAATCCAGATTGCGCTCCAGTTCGAAGGTCACGAAGACGAGCGACACGCCTTCAGATGAGGTCGAGCGCAGTTCTTCAATGCCGCTGATCGTGTTGACGGCTTCTTCGATCTTGTCGGTGATTTCGGTTTCAACTTCCTGCGGCGCCGCGCCAGGCAGCCGTGTCATGATCGTGACAATCGGAAATTCAACGCGCGGGAAGCGTTCGACGGTCAGTCGGCTGTAAGAAAAAATTCCCAGCACCACGAGCGTCATAATCAGCATCGTGGCGAAGACCGGGCGGCGAACGCAGATTTCAGCGAGTTTCTGCATAACTAAACCTTCAGTAACGTAAAGCCTGCCTGCTCAAAATCGTGATCAAAGCTCAGGGCTTCTGTCACACCGTTTTCCCGCATCACAATGAAGGAAAGGCAATCCACCAGTCCCCATTTTTTGTCTGCATGCTGCGCATAAAGTGAAATGGCCTGTTCCAGCAGTTCACCGTCCACCTTCAGGATCGAAGTTTTGTCAGATGTCCGCAGAATCCGAATCACCTCGACGGCTTCCTTCCTGAATCCGTTCGCCAGGCCGTTGCCGATTTCAAGGATGACAGCTTCGGTTAGCGCCAGGTCAGCCGTATCGAAGAACCACGACAGAGCCTGCGCTTCCTCATGATGCTCATCGCGGTCATTGATCAGCGCGACAATGAATGATGTATCGAGAAAGATCTTACCCGGCATCGCTGGTCTCTGAAGCGTACAAGTCTGTCGTCGTTGAGAAATCGGGCGCTGCTGAGATTCTGATCTGCCGCAGGCGCGCCAGGGCATTTCTGCCGGACCAGTTTCCGGCTGAAGACTGCTCCTCAAATTCCCGGATCAGCAGGTACAGGTCTTCCAGCCGATGCTCCGGGATTCTGGAGACTTCAGCCATGATTTCATCTCTGGTAATCATAAACCCCCCTTTGCTCAGTGACCGCTGACCAGCGTCCCGGTCTGTAATCTGTCCAGATTACTGGTTGCCAGCTTGTCGCCTTCCTTCACGCCCTCGGTGATTTCGATCAGGCTGCCATCCGTCACGCCCGTCTTCACAAGGCGCTCGACAGCCTGGTTATTTTCGATGACGAAGACTTTGGTCAGTCCGGCAATTCTGACGACGGCGTTTTGCGGAATCATAATGGCCGCGCCGCGCTGGTTGAGGATCAGTTGCGATTTCGCAAACATCCCAGGGCGCAGCAGATTGTTCGGATTGGCGACGGTGGCTTCGACGGTCAGGGCGCGGGTCTTTTCATCGAGTGATGCGCCGATGCGGGCCACGCGCCCGGTGAAAGTGCGGTCGGGCAGGGCTTCAGTCGTCAGCGTCATCGTCTGACCGACGCGCACCGCTGCGGCTGACGATTCGGGAATATCAGCGCGCAGCCGGAGCGGATTGACGCGCACCAGGGTGACGAGTTTGTTGCCGACTCCGACATAAGCGCCGCGCGCGACGTGTTTTTCTTTGACCGCGCCGCTGATCGGCGAGCGAACGACCGTATCAGTGACACCCTTGCGCGCGAGATTGAGCGCGGCGCGCTGCTGTTCGATGAGCGCGAGTTGCTGATGAGCGGCGTCAACTGTGGCCTGGTAACGCGCTCTGGCCGAATTGTGATTGACGACGGCCAGATCGTATTGCGAGCGGGCGATGTCGCCCTTGTCCACGAGCGTCTGCGCGCGATCAAGATCCATCTTCGCCCAGTCGAGCTGTGATTTTGCCACGCGCACATCAGAGTTCTGTTCGACATTGAAGCCTTCGCCTTCTTTCATGCCGAGGCGCGCCATGGTCTGTTTCAATGCGGCTTCGGCCTGTTCGACCTTCAGCTTTGCGTCGCGCTGATCAATCTGCGCGATGACCTGGCCCTGGGTGACGTAGCTGCCGAAATCAACGTTGAGATTTGAAACCTCACCGGCGATCTGCGCGCCGACGACGACTTCTTCATCAGCCGCCAGCGAGCCGACGACTTCGATGCTGCGCGGCAGTTCGCGGGAGATGGCGGCGGCAGCGCTGACTTCGACCGGCTGCGGTTTCGCGGCTTCGGCAATCGCAGCGCTGTTCGGTGCGGCTGCGCTCGCTGCTTTGTTGTCCTGCGCGTTTTTTCGTCCGCTGAACAACCAGTAGCCGCCGCCGATGAGCGCCGCGAGCAGCAGGCCGATGACGATCAGCCGTCCGCGGCTGCCGGATGATCTGGCTTCGCGCGGCCACGATGTGTCGCGCCGGGGCCGAGCCGCCGGGGGTTGACCGGAGTCTTCGATTCCGGCTTCGATGATTGTGCTTTGGTCTTTCATGCTGGCTGGAAAATTGATTAATGCGGCCTGCCGCGTGTTATCTGATTTTCTTTTTGCTGACCCGGCGGGTGGGCAGGGCAGTCTCTTTTTGATCCGCAGGTTTCAGGCTGCCGAGGAACAGATCGGCAAACCGTTCAGCGGCCTGGCGGTTTGAAATATCGAGTGAACCAGCGCCGTGCTGCCGGGCATACAAAGCCTTGAGCTGAGCGTGATAAAGCACCATGCCAAAAAAGGCGCGGGCCGTCGTCAGCGGATCCACCCGGCGAAAGGCGCCTTCAGCAATGCGCTGTTTGATGTAATCCGCAATCATGCGATGTCGCCGTGAGACCTGATTACGGAAAAAGATGTCACAAAGTTCATGCCCTTCGAGCGCGCTGTAAAAAATCAGCCGCATCAGCGAATCATCGCGTTCGTGATATTCCAGAATATGCAGCGCGATGGTTTCAAAGATGCGCCGGTCATCGCGCTGCCGGATGGCTTCATTCACCAGCGTCTCAATCGCCTGCGCCTCGTCCGAACAGGCAATCTGGTCAATGATGGCCGAATAGAGATCGTGCTTGGTGGCGAAGTGCCGGAAGATGATCGCTTCGTTGACGCCCGCCGCGAGCGCAATTTCACGCGTGGTGGTGCCGCGAAAGCCTTTCTGCGAAAAGAGCCTGATCGCCACATCAATGATTTGCCGCCGCCGGTCTTCGCCCGACATGCGCGTGCCGAATTTTTCCTGGGCCTGGTGATTTGCCATAGCTGGTCCGTTTCGCGGTTTCGCTGCTCGCCGGTCTGGTAAGTAAGTGCCTACTTACCACAGACGGCGCGTCAGGCGCAAGCGTCTTTTGTAAGTGCTTACTTACCTCAGCCGTCAGCCCGCAGGGTCGGCCAGCCTGGCCGCCGGCGGAACCGGCGGGCCGGAGGATTAATGAAACCCCGAAAAAATCAGGTTGATTCCGCCACTTTGTCCGGCATAAGATTTTGCGCGTTCGGCCCCTTGTGTCTCGATTCAGCGGATCAGCCATTGACCACGCTCTTCACTACACTTCAACCACCGGGCGGTCCCCGCCTTGCCGACCCGGAGAAAGGCCTGTTGCTATGCCATCCACCCGCACATTTTTCCGGCTGTCAGCCGGAATCGCATTGTTGCTGCTGTCGCTTACCGCGCTGGCCGGTGAGGACTGGAAGCCGATTGACCCGGCGCACCTGTCAATGAAAACGCCGGTCGTCGAAAAGGACGCCGATGCTGAAGTGCTGATCTGGGAGGTTTCGATTGACGACTCCGACCTCGATCTGGTGTTCACGCATTATCTGCGGATCAAGATTTTCAATGAACGCGGCGTTGAATCGCAGAGCAAGGTGGACCTCCCCTATTTCAACTGGCAGCGCGTCAGGGATATTGCCGCCCGAACGATCAAACCGGATGGCAGCATGATTGAGCTGAAAAAGGATGCGGTGTATGACCGCACCATCATCAAGGCCAGCGGGTTGAAGCTCAAGGCCAAATCATTCGCCATGCCCGGCGTTGAGCCTGGCTCGATCATTGAGTACCGCTATCGTGAAGTCCACGAAGGCGCGGCGGCCAAAAATCTGCAACTGCACTTTCAGCGGACGATCCCGGTGCATCGCGTCACCTACTTTCTCAAGCCGAACCAGTACCTCGGTTCGATGAACACGTTCACCTTCAACGGCAACAACCCGGAGTTCAAAAAAGAGAAGAACGGCTTTTACAGCACGACCATGCTGAATATCCCGGCGTATCACGAGGAACCGCGCATGCCGCCTGAAGACAAGGTGCGCACGTGGATGCTGGTTTATTACGTGCAGGGCAGCAAAACCGACCCGCAGAAATTCTGGACTGAAACCGGCAAACAGATGTACGAGGTGTTCAAGCCGCTGACCAAAGTCAACGATGATGTACGTAAAGCCACAGCCGAGGTCATCGGGAGTGCTGCGACGGCGGATGAGAAGCTGACGAAGATTCTGGAGTTCTGCCGGACGAAGATCAAAAACGTCAACAGCGACACTTCCGGCATTTCGGCGGAGGAACGCAAAAAGCTCAAGGACAACAACAACCCCGGAGACACGCTCAAGCGCGGTTATGGCACGGGCAATGATGTTGACTGCCTGTTTGTGGCGATGGCGACGGCGGCGGGCTTTGATGCGCGCCTGGCCATGATGCCTGATCGCAGCCAGTTCTTTTTCGACCCTTCGTTCCCGAATACGTACTTTATTAACGGCGGAGAGATTGCCGTGAAGGTTGACGGGAACTGGAAGTTCTATGATCCGTCAGGCAAATACGTCACGACCGGGATGCTGCCCTGGTTTTACGAGGGCGTCAAAGCGCTGATCACTGATCCGAAGGAACCAGTCTGGGGAACGACGCCGATTTCAGCCGCTGACAAGACGCTGGAGAAGCGCACCGCCCGGCTGAAGCTGAGCGAGGACGGCACGCTCGAAGGCGAAGTGCGCATCGAATACACCGGCCATAAGGCGCTGGATTTGAAACGCAACAGCGATGAGGACCCGCCGGAAAAGCGTGAAGAGGCCGTCCGTGACCTGATCAAGGCGCGGCTGAGTACGGCTGAACTCTCGAACATCAGAATTGAAAATGTCACCGATCAGGTCAAACCCCTGATCTATGCGTTTCACATCAAGGTGCCGGGTTACGCGCAGCGCACGGGCAAGCGGCTGTTCCTGCAGCCGTCATTTTTCATGCAGGGCGTGGGGCCGATGTTTGCGGCCAGTGAACGGCGCTATGCGGTGTACTTCCATTACCCCTGGGCTGAAGCTGATGACGTGGAAATTGACCTGCCGCCGGGTTATGCGCTCGACAATGCTGAAGCGCCGGAAGGCATCACGGCGGGCAAAACGAGCTGGTACAAACTGGCGCTCGGCATCACGCAGGATAAAAAGACGCTGGTTTTCAAACGCGATTTTCAGTTCGGCGCAGACAACAGTATTTTGTTTCCGGTCGGCAGCTATCCGAGCCTGAAAAAACTTTTTGACGCCTATCACCAGCTTGACAGTCACACCATCACGCTCAGGCAGGCGGCGGCACCAGCCGCCAAAGCGCCGGGCAACTGATGTTCAGTTTCGCGGCTCAGGGCGCGGGCGCCTCCGACCTGGCAGGCGCGTGCGCTCTGACCGCCGCCACTTTCAGCCGCCAACGATTCAGCCATTAACGATTCAGCCATCAACCATGCGGAGACCAGATTTTATGTTCAGCCATCTGATCAGATGCTCAATGCTGTTGCTGCTGCTGCTGGCCCTGACCGGCCCGGCGCTGGCCGATGATGCGCCCGCGTGGCTGCAACAGGCCGCGGCCACCAGGCCACCGGCTTATCACAAGGATGTCCACGCCGTCGTGCTGCACCACGAACAGCGCGTCGCCGTGAGCGAAGACGGCAAGGTGACGACCACGACCTGGCGCGCCGTGAAAGTGCTCGACCGCGAAGGTCGCGGCGAAGCCATCGGCGCTGTCACCTATCAGACCGACACCGCCAAAGTGAAGGAATTGCGGGCCTGGATCATCAGACCTTCGGGCGAAGTCAGAAAGCTCGGCAAGGAATATGTCATCGAAGCGGCGTTCGACAACGATGTTTACAACGAATACCGCGTGCGCGCCATCACCGCGCGCGACGAGGCCGAACCCGGCACGATTTTCGGCTGCGAAACCGTGACCGAAGACAAGTCTGTTTTTACGCAGTGGAGCTGGGACTTTCAGCAGGAACTGCCGACGCTGCTGTCGCGTTTTTCGATGCTGCTGCCGACGGGCTGGCGTGCTGAAGGCGTGACCTTCAATCGCGCAAAACTTGAACCCGCCATCAGCGGTTCGTCATACACCTGGGAACTGCGCGACCTGCCGCCGATTGAGGACGAACCCGCCGGGCCGAAAGTGACCAACCTTGCGCCGCGCCTGGCGGTCAGCTTCTTTCCGGCCCAGGGAGCAAAGCTCAGCGCCAGTAACAGCTTCAGCAACTGGGCCGAAGTCTCGCGCTGGCTGAGCAGCCTGAGCGACAGTCAGGCCGATCTGAATGATCCGCTTGCCGCCAAAGCGCACGAACTGACCGCAAACGCAAAGACCGAACTCGAAAAGATTCAGGCCATCGGACGGCACGCGCAGAACGTGCATTACATTTCGATTCAGACCGGCATCGGGCGCGGCGGCGGTTATCGCCCGCACGCCGCGACTGATGTCTTTACCAGGAATTACGGCGACTGCAAGGACAAGGCCAATCTGATGCGGGCGATGCTGCGCGCGCTCAACATCAAATCGTATCTGGTTTCGATCTATGCCGGCGATCCGTTTTATGTGCGCGAGGAATGGCCTTCGCCGCAGCAGTTCAATCACTGCATCATTGCCGTGCGGGTCAGCGATGACACCGAGGCGGCGACGATCATCAAACATCCGTCGCTCGGACGGCTGCTGATTTTCGATCCGACCGATGACGACACGCCGGTTGGCGATCTGCCCGATCACGAACAGGGCAGCCTCGCGCTGATTGTGGCCGGTGAACAGGGCGCGCTGCTCAAAATGCCCGTGACGCCGCCCGAAGCGAACCGCCTGGAACGTCAGGCCGAAGTCACGCTGACCGCCGACGGTGCAATCACCGCTAAAATCACCGAACGTTCAGTCGGCCAGGCGGCAGTGCTTGAACGCACCCGGTTTCGCAAGCTGCCGCGCCCTGATTATCTGAAGATGATCGAGGGCTGGATCACGCGCAGCGCGACCGGCGCGCGAGTCGCCAAAGTCGAACCCGCCGACAGTCGCAGTGACGGCAGGTTTGCGCTCGAGGTTGAATTTGCCGTGCCGAATTACGCGCAATCCATGGGCGGCAAGCTGCTGGTCTTCAAACCGGCGATTGTCTCGCGCCGCGACCGGCTGTTTCTGACCGAAGGCACACGCAAACATCCGGTCGTGCTCGATTCGCAGATGTACACCGAAGTCGTGCGCGTCAAACTGCCGGAAGGTTTCGAGGTTGACGAACTGCCCGATGCCGCAAAGCTTGACGCGCCCTTTGGCCGTTACGCCGCGAGTTATGAAGTCAAAGACGGCCACCTGATTTTCAGGCGCAGCTTTGTCGTCCAGGCGACCAGCGTGCCGGCGGAGCATTACGACCTGGTGCGCAATTTTTACGGACGCATCCGGGCCGCCGAACAGGCCCCGGTCGTGCTGGCGAAAAAGTAAACTGTCTGCTCAGTCCATCATTCTGACGCCGCGTGAATCATGACCTGATCGCGCGGCGTCTTTGCTTTTCAGGCGAGGCTGCCCATAAAATCCGCGCCATCATTCACACCATTTTGACGAGGAGACTGGAACCATGATTCAACATCAAAGCCGAATGCTGCTGCCGCTCGCCGTGCTGCTGCTGACGATGACCGCGCAGGCGGCGGGCCGTGAAACGGGCTTTCTCAATCGCGCGCTGACGATGGGCGGGGTCACTTATCGTTACCAGGTTTACGTGCCTGAAACCTGGAACAAAAAGCAGAAGTGGCCGGTCGTGCTGTTTCTGCACGGCGCGGGCGAACGCGGCGATGACGGACTGGTGCAGACCGATGTCGGCATCGGCACGGCGATTCGCAAATACCGCGACCGCTTCCCGGCCATTGTCGTGATGCCGCAATGCCGCAAGGATGTCTGGTGGATGGACGCGAAGATGGAAGCCATGGCCCTGGCTGCGCTGGACCGCAGCGTCAGGGAATTCAACGGCGACACGCAGCGGCTGTATCTGACCGGGCTTTCGATGGGCGGTTACGGCACGTGGACGATGGCGCGCAATCATCCGGGCAAATTCGCCGCTTATGCGCCGATCTGCGGCGGCGTGGTGATTCCCGAAAGGCTGCGCCAGGCGATGCCGAGTATGAATCTGCCCGATGAAGGCGTTGACCTGTATGCCCTGACCGCCAAAAGCGTCGGCTCAACTCCGGTCTGGATCTTTCACGGTGACGCTGATCCGGTCGTCCCGGTCGAAGGCTCGCGGAAGATGAACGAAGCGCTGAAGGCCGCCGGTGGCAACGTGAAATACACCGAATATCCGGGCGTCAAACACGATTCGTGGGTGAAGGCTTACGCTGAACCGGAACTGATGACCTGGATGCTCGCGCAGAAACTTGAAACTCCGCAAAAGAAATGACCCGTCAGCCATCCGATCACGCCGCCATTTCAATTCGCCGCGCCACACCTGACGATGCCGCCATGCTTGTCGAACTCGGCACGCGCACGTTTTACGATGCTTTCGTGAATGCCTGCTCGGCGGAAGATATGCAGTTGTATCTGGCGACCTGGTTTACGCCTGAGCAGGTGACGAATGAACTGCACGATCAGCAATCGCTGTTTCTGATTGCTGAAGCGTCCGGCACGCCCGTCGGTTATGCGAAGCTGCAATCCGGCGCGCCGCCTGAATGCATCAGCGACCCGCAGGCGATTGAACTGGCGCGGCTTTATGTCGAGCAGTCAGTGCTCGGCCTCGGCGTCGGCCCGGCGCTGATGCAGGCGTGTCTCGACGAGGCCCGGCAGCGCAGCCATCAGATCGTTTACCTGGGCGTGTGGGAGGAGAATCATCGCGCCCAGGCTTTCTATCGCAAATGGGGCTTTGCGAAAGTCGGGACGCACACTTTTATGATGGGCCACGACGCGCAGACCGACTGGTGGATGGAGCGCAGGGTGTAAGGCAAAAGGTAAAAGGCAAAAGGTAAAAGGCAAAAGGCAAAAGGCAAAAGTGGAAGAAGGAATGAAATAAGCAAAGGAATGAAAGACACAGATGAATGACCTGGCCGAGAGGCTGCTGAAATTTGCTGTCAGAATTATCAGGCTGGTTGAATCGCTCCCGAACACCCTTGCGGGGCGAAGAATTGGCGATCAGTTGATACGTTCCGGGACTTCTGCCGGGGCCAACTACGAGGAAGCTCAGGGGGCTGAATCAAAAAACGATTTCGTCCACAAACTTCAGATTTCATTGAAAGAGATGCGGGAAACGAATTACTGGCTGCGAGTGCTGGCCGGTTCTGGTGTCAAATCTGAAGCCAGTCTGAAAGACCTGCTTGAAGAATCAGCCCAGCTCAAGGCGATTCTTTCAAAAGCTGTGGCCACGGCCAAAGGTGTGGCCAGGAAAGATTGACCCCGCCGCGCGTTTCTTCTTCCACTTTTACCTTTTGCCTTTTGCCTTT
>CAYWDW010000105.1:7252-10921 GCA_964457105.1 uncultured Heliobacteriaceae bacterium | reverse complement strand
GATCCGGTCATCTGCGGCTCCCAGCAGTTTTGTCAGATTGGCCGCCGCTTCCGCGCTCTGACACATCATGACGCTGCACCGGCTGAGCACCAGCCGCCTGAACCACGTCAGCAGGGCACCGGCCTCGCCGAGTCTGACTTCGGAACGAATGCTCAGCACGACGCGCCTGCCGCAGGCCCGGCCCAGCAGGCACATCAGCCCCTTTTCGAGAAAACTGAGCGCATCCCAGGAAGTGAAAATCAGGATGGCGCTGACCGGATAATGAACCAGATACCAGCACAACAACAGAATCCGCCGGAACGCATAGCCCAGGCGCACGATCATATGCGGCTGCGGCAGCGAACGCAGCGTGCTGTCAATCAGCAGCCACTTCACGACCTCCGACAGCGGGCTGTCGAGCAGCGAGTGACAGGCAAACATCTGCCCCCCCACCGTGCCGTCTTTGGCGCTCGGCGCAAATGAGCCAACAAAGATTACACCGGGCCGCTCTTTAACCTGATCGCCATCCCTGGTCATGACTACCTCTTTGACATCATTCCCGCCTGATTGTCTGTCTGGTCAGGCTTCGACGCGGAAATACTTCATCCAGGCGGCCAGATGCAGCAGCGCCCAGACCTGATGAGAAGCGCGGTAAACAGAAATGTCAGCCGCATCGAACCGGCGCTCAAAACCGCGTCTGATGAGCGAGTGCAGCGCCTCTTTTGAAAAGATCCGGTTGAGTAGTGGCAGGCCGTCACCGAGCAGCAGTTCCTCACACAGCCGACGGTACTGCTCGTTCTGAAACATATGCAGCGGAATGCTGAAGCCCTGCTTGGGATGGGAAAAGACAGACGCCGGCAGCCAGTCGCGCACGGCCTGGCGCAGAATATATTTGGCGGTGCCCTCCTTAATCAGCAGGTGGTCCGGCAGCTTCATGGCCAGTTCGGCCAGTTCCACATCCAGCATCGGCGCTCTGACTTCGAGCGAAGCCGCCATGCTCATCCGGTCCACCTTGACCAGCATGTCGGAAGCCAGAAAATATTTCAGCCGGCAGTTCATCAACTGGCGCAGGCGCGAAATCCCGTCGTGGTCACCCAGCAGTTCATCGACCGCGTCTGTTTTCCGCTGCTGCCAGGCGTCCCTGACCTGCGGCGTCACCAGGCCGTCCAGTTCGCTCTCTTCAAACAGCGGCCCCAGCGCCCAGGTGCGTTCACGTTCAGGCATCGCCGCGGCGTAAGCTGCCCGCGTCAGTTTGCGCAGCGTCGGCATTTGCCGGGTGCCGGGCAGTTCAGCGACCCGCTGCAACACGCTGCCGGCCGTGGCCAGCAGGGCACGCGGCATGGCGCTGGCCAGCCGGTCAACTTTCAGCGCGTCCTGAAAAAAGCTGTAGCCCGCAAACATTTCGTCACCGCCATCACCCGACAAACTGACCTTCACATGATCTCTGACAAAGCGGCTCAGGAAATAGGTCGGAATGGCTGATGAATCCACAAAGGGCTGGCCCACATGCCGGATGATGCGCCACAAATCCTCGCTGTTGAAGCCGCCGTTGGTCACCACGAATTCGTGATGATCCGTCCCCAGATGCTGCGCCACCTGACGCGCAATTTCGCTTTCATCGTAAGGCGCGTATTCAAACCTGACCGTGAAGGTTTTGATCTTCTGCCCCGTCTGCCGCTGCATCGCTGCCACCACCGAACTTGAGTCAATCCCGCCAGACAGAAAAGCTCCCAGCGGCACGTCGCTGACCATCTGCCGCTGCACCGCGCGCAGCAGCGTGTCGCGCACCGCCGCCACCGCCTCGGCTTCATGCCGCAGCGCCGGGTCGGGCCGGTATTCAGGCTGGTAATAAGCGCCGGTTTCAAGCCGACCCTGACGCCAGCGCAGCCAGTGTCCGGCGGGCAGTTCGCGGACGCCGGAAAACATCGTCAGCGGCGAAGGCAGATAACCCACATGCAGGTAATAGTAGAGCGCTTCAGCGCTGAGCTTGCGGTCAATCGCGCTGAATTCAAGCAGGCTGGCGAGTTCGCTGCTGAAGGCAAAGGTGCGCGGCCCGCTGACTGAATAGTAGAGTGGCTTTTCACCAAACCGGTCGCGCGCGATGAACAGTGAGTCGTCTCTGCGGTCGTGAATGCAGAACGTAAACATTCCGTGCAGCAGTGCGGGCGTCTGCAGGCCGTGTTCCTCGTAGAGGTGCAGAATTACTTCCGTGTCGCTGCTGGTCGTGAACCTGTGGCGGCCTGAGGCGAGCAGTTGCTGGCGCAGGTCACGATAGTTATAGATTTCGCCGTTGAAAACGATGCGCAGGGTCTGGTCTTCATTGGCAATCGGCTGCTGCCCGGTCGCCAGATCAATGATCGAGAGCCGGCGCATGGCAATGCTGGCCTGCGGCGCGTCAAACTGTCCGCCGTCATCAGGCCCGCGATGATAGAGCGCCTGTGACATCGCTGCCACGACTGATTTCAGGTCTTCTCTTCCCGCCTCAGAACTGATGCCGCAAATTCCACACATTGAGCGCAGCCTTCCTGAACAGATTGATACCGGCCTGCCAGTGAATGCCGGGCGACCGCTGGCCGCCGTCATCGGCCAGGTTGAAATCCGGTTTGGTTGACATAGTCGGGCACGGATGTCGCGCGATAATCTCTGATGCGCTGTTCAATCGCCCGCCCCAGCCACAACACTGCCAGCACTGCCGGCAGCACGTTACAAAAGAGATCCACTTTCAGCACCGAGGCAAAGTCCCACCTGACGAATGAAATGATCAGCGGCAGTGAGACCGCGTACACCAGCGTCCGGCTCTGACTCTCAGGCCTGAACTTTCTGAAGCTGACCAGGGCGCTGGCCGTGCGGCCCAGCAGGTAGCTGATCAGCCAGACGCCAAACAGGCCGAAATTGAGATAACCTTCCGCCGTCAGCGAATAACCGAAACCGCCTCCGCGCGCGGCATACACGGGGTCATACTCGCGGGCAAATCGTTCTCCTGGCGCGAGCGGTCGGCTGGAAACCAGGGCCGATGGAATCAGAATCCTGAAAGCATCCACAAAGGTCTCGCCGTAACTGTACCCGTCATCGGGCACGATCTTTTTGATCGTTTCAGCGAGGGTCAGATAAACCATCTGACCGTCGTCCCCGACGTGCGACATGTCTTCGAGCGTAAAATCATTGCGGGCATGTTCGAGCGCGGCCTCAGCGCCGTAACGCAACTGCGAGCGCCATTGCCCGATAAAGACCATCAGCGGAGCGATGACGATGAGCGCCGCCACAAGCTGCCAGTGGCGAATCGGACGCACCAGATAATGCCAGACCGTCACGACGGCAATGCAGGTGTCAATCACGATGCGCCGCCGCCCGGTTCGCAGCACGAGCAGCGCCGCCACAACAAACAACAGAATGACCAGCGCTCGTTTCCACCCCGCCTGCTTCAAGGTGGCAATGAAGAGGACCAGCAGCCCAAGCCGCAGAATGAAGACCCCGGATGACAGATACCCCAGCCCTGTTTCCATCAGGTAGGTCTCAGCGTAATCTGAATTCCAGTAAGTACTCAGGCCGACTTTGGCAATCAGCAGGTAAAGCAGCGCGAAGCCGGTGATAATCAGGAAAAACGACCCGACATAGGCTTCCCGGACCGGCCAGCGGCCATCGAGCGAAAGCAGAAACCGCTCTTTCTTTCTCTCCTTGTTGTACTGCATG
>CAYWDW010000105.1:0-7242 GCA_964457105.1 uncultured Heliobacteriaceae bacterium | reverse complement strand
GTCACCAGCAGTTCCGTCGAATCATCCTTGTAAGTGTCACGGTACCCCAGGCTGTAATTCGCATCGGTAAACGTCACCAGGGTGATGGGCAGCAGAAATGACCAGCCCCAGTAACAGAAAAACAGCAGGCGCGCATCAAGCAGATCCGTCGAATAACGAATGACCTTGTTTCTCAGCAGCAGCAGGTAGGCCATGACGTTGCCCAGCATAATCAGCCTGGGCACCGGACTTTCGTTGAACCCGATGGCAATCCAGATCCAGCCCGCGACGGCCATCAGCATCGTCACGATCAGCCAGTTTTGCTCAAGCAGTCTTTTCATGAAATCAGCCTCAGCTTGTTGATGATCTGCCGCGCCGGCCAGGGACTGACACTCAGCAGCAGCGCCAGGCCCGACACACTGCCGGCCATGATGAACACCTGCCACTTCGCGGCTTCGGGAAAGAGACTTCGCAGCAGCACAGCACCCAGTCCCAGCCCCAGACTGATCAGCACCGGTTTGAGCAGCCGGGTTTCGGTGGCGCGCAGACTGTGAACCCGGACGGCATAGCGCAGCGTCAGCGACATCAGCACGAGCCTTGAAATCAGGTACCCGGCGGCCAGCCCCACCGTCCCCAGATGCAGCACGCAAGTCACACCGGCCAGCACAAACAGCGTCAGCAGCGACAGCACCAGATTGATTGTATTGACCGGACGCTCGGTTTCACCGTCAATCATTCCGCGCACGGTGCCGTAAACGAAGGTCGGCGCAAACGACAGACAGACGATCCGCACAATCCTGATGCCGTCGGCCTGTTGCGCGGCATACCGGCTGCCCAGCCACAACTCCAGCAGCAGATCGCACCAGACAAACAGTTGCACCGTGACGAAGATGCCCAGATACAAAGACCACCTGATCACCTGCCGCATATTGTGGCCCTGCGCCTTCAGGTTGTTGTCTGCCGCAAGGCGCGCCGACAAGGGAATCAGCACGTAATTGAGCGTCCCCATCACGGGATTGAGCGGCTTGAGCAGCGCCAGCCCGACGGCCAGACTGCCTGCCCCTTTCAGCCCGTCAGCCGTCAGCAGCGCCAGCCCCGACATAATCAGGTCCAGGAATGGTTCGATGACGCTGCCGATGACTCGCGGCAACCCGTAACCAAGCAGCAGACCGGCCTCCGTTCTGAGGTGTCCGAGGCCGTTGTGCAGCACCCATTTCCAGATATTGACGAGGGAAGGCAGGGCCAGCGCGCCGGCAATCAGTGCGCCCTGAAAAGTCACCTTCGCCAGTGAATCACCGCCCGGCCACAGCAGCGGCACAATCAGCGCCAGCCCGTAAGCCGAGACCGTCACCAGGGTGGCTTCGCCAATGCGCCCGCGCGCCGTCTGCACGGCGCTGATCAGATAGGCGCAGTTCTGCGCAAAGATCAGCGCCACGAACGACTGCCACAGCGCAGCGGCTGACACATGCCCGAAAAGCCGGGCGATTTCCGGCGCAAACAGGGTGCAGATGGCGCAGGCCAGACCGACGCCTCCGGTGCCCAGGCCGATGCCGGCCAGCGCCGAGGTGCCGGCCCGGCGCGGCGTTGAGATCAGAAACGCCACGTTGCGCTGCACCGAAACCGGCATGCCAAAGGCGGAAAATGCCAGCAGCACTGATCCCGCCAGGCGAAAGACCAGCACACTCGACAATTCATCAGCGCCGAAGCGTTCGGCATAAATACGGGTCGCAATCACCGTCAGCACGGCCACTGTCGCCGTTCCGATGCCGGTCAGAATAATGCCGCGTCGCAGGGTTGAGGAATTGGATCTGAGCAATACTGTGAAGGCTGTGACTGTCTGTCGGGGATGCTTCAGGCTGGTTCAGTCAGGTGTTTTTTCTCGATCAGATAAGCTGTCAGGGCCGCGCTCCAGTGACGCAGGGGCGGCAGCGCCTCGCTGCGCATCACTGAATAAGCGGGCCGCACCGCGCGCTGTTTGAAATCGGCGCTCGTGACCGGTTCAACTTCAGCGGTGAGGCCGAGCCGCCGGATAATTTCACAGGCAAATTCGTACCACGCCACTTCGCCCGCAGCGGCCAGATGATAAGTGCCGAACGGACGGGCCGCGGCGATCATCTCAGCCACGCCATCAGCCAGGTCGCGGGTGTAAGTCGGCGCTCCGATCTGATCGGTCACAACTCTGACCCGGCCCTCGGCGCGGGCGCGATTGATAATCGTCTCAACAAAATTACCGCCCTTCCCCCGTGACCCGGCCACGCCGTAAAGTCCCATGACCCGAATCAGGTAATGCTGCTCATGTCGCTGCCGGACGAGTTCTTCGCCCGTGAATTTCGACAGCCCGTAAGCGCTCAGCGGGTGCGGCTGAGCGCTTTCCAGATAAGGGGTGCGCTGGCGTCCATCGAAGACGTAATCAGTGCTGAAGTGCATCAGCGGAATGCCAAGTTCGCGGGCCAGCGTGGCCAGGCGGGCCGGGACGAAGGCATTGAGGGTGAAGGCTTCCGTCAGGAGGTTTTCACAGTCATCCACGCGATTTTCAGCGGTGCAGTTGATCAGCAGTTCCGGCGCGGCGGCAGTCAGCACTGACGTCATCTGCGCGGCGCTGGTGACATCGGCTTCGGCCCGCGTCAGCGGCGTGACCGCGTGACCGCGTGACCGCAGGGCGCGAACCAGATCAGTCCCCAGTTGTCCGGCAGCTCCGGTGATGGCAATTCTCATGGCCGTCTCAATTTCATCTGAAAGCAGCGGCAAATCTCACCAACGGCCCGCTTCGGTTGAGCCGTCAGTTGGCGAAGACACTTTCTCCCAGACTCAACCATAAAGGAAACCTCTGAGCGAGGCAGCATGCTGTTTTTCAGTTCACGGGCCGTCCTGACCCGTGTGCGGTGGCGATGAAGGCGAACCAGCGCGCTTCAGGCAACAGACAGACAGGCGCGTGACCAGGCAGGCTGAGCAGCGAAATGCCGGAGGGCATTTCAGCCTCATCCTGACGGTCAGGCAGGCCACAGTGACGAACGTTTCCCCTTCACTAACGAAACTAACTCAGCGCAGCTTCCAGCGTCGGCCACTGGCAGACAGAACGTGGAGCCGGTCTGTCCATCTTCTGCGTCAGCACTTCCAGAGGGTTGTCGCTCACCAGTAACCGGGCGGCGTGACTGCCGATCAGCCGGGCCGCCCGCTGACAGGCTTCAGCCAGGCTGACCACCCCGCGCGTGCGATGATTGGCGCGGGTCGCAATGAAGCGAGCCTGGCGCTGCTCCAGCAGGTCGAGCGCGAACTTCTCCACTTCACGGCCATATCCGCCAAGCACGCTTCTGGCATCAAGCTGCATCAGCGCCCCCTGATCGAATAACCGGGTCAGCAGGCTCCGGTCACGTCTCAGCACGCGGCTGCATTCAGGATGCGCAATAATCGGACGCCACCCGTCGCGTTGCAGCTCCTCAATAATGCGTTCAGCCTGCGGCACCGGATGCAGCGACGGAAAGCCCAGCAGCAGATAGCTGCTGCCATTGATGGACGGCATCACCGGCAGGGCAGCCAGCATTTTGGGCAGGTCCGCCGTCAGCATCCATTCATAACCGCCAGCCAGTTTCAGTTGACTGCCCGATGATGAATGAGCATCTCCGGTAAAGCGCAATTCGACGGCCCGGCGCAGATCAGCCAGTCGCTGCTCGAAACGCGGCAGCCTCAGGCTGTCTGTCGGCCCCGACTGCGGCCAGTGACAGCGGCAGGTCAGGACGATTTCACGCACACCATCACGCCACGCCAGTTCACAACCTTCCAGCGCCTTGTCCAGACTGACCTCCAGTCCATTCTCACCCAGCAGATGATTGTTCAGATCAATCATGTCGTTACCACCAGCAGCGGGGCAGCATTCTGCGTCAGCACAGCGAAAGGGAGCAGCCCGCGGGTTGCTCCCTTTCAACCGCTACACTTCAACCTTCATCTCCTGCTCAGCGTCCTTTTCCCGGCGCTGGACCGGTTCGAGATCACTGCCGCCGCTTTCATCGCCATCCTGGTGATAGTAATAGCGGCTGTAGTAGGTCGAGTAATAGTAATAATCGTGCGGCTGAAGCTTGATGTGATTGACCACCACACCCAGCACTTTGGCCCCGACCGACTGCAGATTGGCTTTGGTGCGCTGCGCCATTTCGCGGGAAGTAATGCCGGCCTTGACCACCACAATGACGCCCTCAACCAGCGATGACAGAATCAGCCCGTCGGCAAATGAGGCGACCGGCGGTGAATCAATCACCACATAATCGAAATTCTGTGTCAGGGTTTCGACCATCTGCCGCATGCGCTGTGAGCCGAGCAGTTCAGCCGGATTGGGCGGCAGCGGCCCCACCGGCAACACATAGAGATTCGGCAGCGCCGTCTGAATCAGCGAAGCCAGATCGCTGTCGCCGGCCAGATAGTTGCACGAGCCGCGATTGTTCTTGAGATTGAAAATCCGGTGAATGCGCGGACGCCGCAGGTCAGCATCCACCAGCAGCACCGATGAACCGGTCTGGGCCAGTGAAATGGCCAGATTGACACTCGTCGTGGTCTTGCCTTCAGTCGGCTGGCTGCTGGTAATCAGAATCGTGCGGGGAGCGTGTTCAGCCGACGAGAGCAGGACAGCCGTGCGCAACTGCCGGTAGCTTTCGGCCAGCGACGAGGTCGCGTCCACCTGCGTCAGAATGACGTTGCCCGACTGCACACTGGCCGGCGTCAGCTCTTTGCCGCCGCTGGCTGCTCCGGTCAGCAGCTTGCGCCCCTTGCTGCCTGTAAAGACCGGAATGACGCCCAGGGCAGGCAGTCCGAGATAACGATCAATGTCTTCGACTGACTCAATCTTGTTATTCAGATAATCAAGGAAGATGGTCAGCCCCAGCCCGGCCACCAGGCTGAGAATGAAGGCCAGCACCACGTTCTGGACGCGGCGCGGCCCCACCGGAATGCGCGGCAGTGCGGAATAGTGAGTCACGCGAATGTTGGTCTTGAGCGCCAGCGACGCATTGGTGACCTCCAGCTCTTTCTTGCTCTGTAGCAGGTTGTCCAGCAGGCGCCGATTGGTGTCCACATCCTGCTGATAAATCCGGGCATTGATCGTGTCTTCGGTGGACCTGAGGGTTTCGCCTTTCTGCTCGTTGAGCGCCTGGCGAATTGATTCCTCGCGCTGCAGGGCGGCACGGTAACGATTGTTGATGCCGCCGATGATGCGCTGGTGCGAAGCCCGCAATTCTCCCTCAACCTGGGTGATCTGCTGATCCACCTTTCTGACATCAGGCCATTCCGGTGTATAGACGACGCCCAGTTCCAGCCGCTTCTCTTTCAGTTCCGTCAGTCGCTTGTTCAGATCCCGCACGTACTCATCCTTCTGCACATCAGGAATCGTTGACGGGTCAGCGCTCTGCGCCAGTTGGTAAACTCCTTCCAGGCTCTTGCGTTCGTTTTCAGCCTCCAGCAGCGCCTGATTCAGACCCGAAAGTCGGGCGATCACCGTGCTTTCCTTCTCGCCGAAATCAATCACCTGATTGGTGCGCCGGTAATTGAGCAGCTTTTCTTCAGCCTGGCGCAGTTCAAGCTTGACGGTGGCAATGCGTTCATCAAGAAACTGATCAGAGTTCTTGTTGCTTTTGCTGCGGGTTTCCAGATCGTTCTTGATGAACACGTCAGCCCAGGTGTCAGTAATCTTGCGAGCCAGATCACGATCCCGGTGCCGGTAATGAATCTCCACCAGGCGCGTATCGCGCAGGCGCGTGATCTCGACTTCGTTCATCAGTTCTTCGACATAATCCGAGAGCCGGTCAATATCGGCCTGCTCCTCATTCGGGCCAGCGACAACCTGCACCTTCCGCGCCCCGGCATCAGGGTTCCGGCGGCGGCGCAGCTCGAAATTCGGGTTATGTTCAAGATCAAGCGTCCTGGCCACACTGTAAGCCACCCGCGGATTGAGCAGGTTTTTCAACTGCGTGTTGATGTAGAGCGCATCCTCGGCACCGAAGCGAAGTTCCTTGAGGGTGAAGGAATTGTTCTGTTCGTTGTCAATCTGAATCGTGGTTTTGCCTTCGTAAATGGATGGTGCCCGCAGCATATAAACAGTCATCAGAGTCACGGCGACAAAGACGACGCTGAGCGGCACCCACAGACGACGGCGAATGATGCGCCAGTAATCACGCAGGTGCATTTGCCGTCCTTCAGGCGTCGTGGTGCGCCCATAAGGATATTCGTGGCGCGCATCCGCGCCCGTTGCGGCAACCGGGAAGGCGGCGCCTTCGACCAGGCGGACTGGTTTCAGATGATTCTGGTTCTCGTGGCTGTTCTGATTTTCTTCCTGCATTCGTTCAACCTTATTTCAGCCGGTCAGGCCAGTGCTGGCGCAGCCGAGGGCGTGGTTCTGACTCTGGTTAGAGGTGACAAGCCTGAGGCACAGATGGTGGGTCTGTACGCTTTACCGACGAATGATGTAAGGAAAGAGTCCCAGCGTGGGAGCAATCTGTTTGAGCAGGCTTTGTGCAATGCTTCTGCCAGCAGAGTTGGTCACGTCCACAACATCGCTGGCTTCGAGTGCAACGTCGCTGACCTTCTTTTTCTGAATGTCGTCAATATTGAAGACTTTTTCTTCCACGACAGAACTGTCCGTCTTCCGGCGCAGCAGGCGCACCTTCCGGCCAGCCTCCGGCGTCAGACCGCCGGCCATGGCAATCGCCTGGGTCAGAGTTGTTCCAGCCTGCATCGTGACCGGCCCGGGCTTGACCACCATCCCGGTCACAAAAATCTGTTCCGCCTCCGGGACACTGACGACATCACCGGGTGAGATGTAAACATTGGCTGCCGGTCCGCCCGACAGCAGATCACTAAGTTTGTAAGAGGTAAACGAAAGCCCGTCAGCAGCAGGGTTCGAGTCTCCGTTCTGATCAGTCTGGCAAATTCCGCGCACTCCGTTATGAATGACCTGAACCAGGTGTCCGGCATCCTTCGTCGGGCCACCGGCAAAAGTCAGTAATTCAAGCAGCTTGACCCGGCGTTGCAACTGAAACTGCTGCGGTTTGTCCACCGCGCCGATGACCGCGACCGGCTGGCTCTGGTATTCTCTGACGAAAACATCAACCTGCGGTTCGTTGATGTATTTACGGTATTTTTCGGCAATACTCAGTGCGAGTTCACTTTCGGTCAGACAGGCCGCTTTCAGGTCCCCCACATACGGCAGACGAATAATTCCCTGAGCGCTGACCCGCACCGCCCGCGAAAGTTCCGTCTGATTGAAAACCCTGATGTCAA
>CAYWDW010000104.1:0-11002 GCA_964457105.1 uncultured Heliobacteriaceae bacterium | reverse complement strand
TGCCGTGATCAACGTGACCAATCGTCCCGATGTTGACGTGCGGTTTACTCCGGTCGAATTTCTCCTTTGCCATTGTGATTGCTCCTCTGGTTTCAATCCACGCCTGGTCGGTTGAGACTCAGGCGACCACGCCTGTCGGGCGCGGGTTATGGTTCATAACTAAGCTTTGGCCGTTCCCTGTACTTTGGCGATGATCTCTTCGGCGATGCTCTTTGGTGCTTCTTCGTAATGCGCAAAATGCATTGTCGAGGCAGCGCGCCCCTGCGTCATCGAACGCAGATCGGTTTCATAACCGAACATTGAAGCCAGCGGCACCATTGCCTTGATAATCTGTGTGCCGGTGCGCGATTCCATGCCTTCAATGCGCCCGCGCCGCGAACTGAGGTCGCCTGTAATGCTGCCCATATATTCTTCAGGCGTCACGACCTCGACCTTCATCACCGGTTCAAGCAGCACCGGGCTGGCCTTTCTCGCCGCCTCCTTGAAGGCAATCGAACCGGCAATCTTGAAGGCCATTTCGGACGAGTCAACTTCGTGATAGCTGCCGAACACGAGATGCACCTTGACGTCCACCATTTCGTAGCCCGCCAGGATGCCGCCTTCAAGCGCCTCACGCACGCCCTTTTCAACCGCCGGGATGTACTCCCTCGGAATCACACCGCCGACAATCTCATTGAGGAACTCAAAGCCCTTGCCCGCTTCGTTCGGCTCGACCTCGAGTACGACGTGACCATACTGACCACGACCGCCGGTCTGACGCGCGTATTTCTCTTCGCCTTTGGCCGCCTTCTTGATGGTTTCGCGGTAGGCCACCTGCGGCTTGCCGACATTGGCCTCAACGTTGTACTCGCGCTTGAGGCGGTCAACGATGATTTCAAGGTGCAGTTCGCCCATGCCGGCGATGATCGTCTGATTGGTTTCGTGATTGGTCGAAACGCGAAAGGACGGGTCTTCCTGCGCCAGGCGACCGAGCGCGATGCCGAGCTTTTCCTGATCCTGACGAGTCTTCGGCTCGATGGCGAGCGAGATCACAGGGTTCGGGAATTCAATCGCTTCGAGAATCACCGAATGCGATTCAGTGCAGATCGTGTCGCCGGTCGTGGCGCCTTTCAGGCCGACGAGCGCGACGATTTCACCGGCATATGCCTCGTCCACTTCCTCACGCTTGTTGGCATGCATGCGCATGACGCGGCCAATGCGCTCCTTGCTGTCCTTCGTCGAGTTGAGGACGTAGGAGCCGGATTTCAGCGTGCCGGAATAGATGCGCGTAAACGAGAGCTGACCGACGTGTTTGTCGGCCATGATCTTGAAGACCAGCGCAGAGAAAGGCTCCTTGTCGTCAGCCTTGCGCTCGACTTCGTTGCCCTTTTTATCCACTCCGGTGACCGCCGCGACATCAAGCGGCGAGGGCATATAATCAACCACCGCATCAAGCAGCGTCTGCACGCCCTTGTTCTTGAAAGCCGTGCCGCAGATCACCGGGAAGATTTTGATTTCGATACATCCCTTGCGCAGCGCGGCGCGCAGTTCATCGGCGCTGATCTCCTGACCTTCCAGATACTTTTCAGCAATGTGATCGTCCGCATCCGCGAGCGCTTCGATCATCGCTTCGCGCGCGAGCGCGGCATTGTCCTGCAACTCAGCCGGAATTTCCTCGCACGTGTAATCGGCCCCCATCGTTTCGTCTTTCCAGTACAGGGCCTTCATTTCGATCAGATCAACGACGCCCTTGAACTGATCTTCAGCGCCAATCGGCATCTGAACCGGAACGGGTTTGGCGGACAGGCGGGTGCGAATGGTGTCTACAGCGTGATCGAAATCAGCGCCGGGCCGATCCATTTTGTTGATGAAGGCAATGCGCGGCACATTGTACCGGTCGGCCTGACGCCAGACGGTTTCAGATTGCGGCTGCACTCCGGCGACCGCATCGAAGACGGCGACCGCGCCGTCAAGGACGCGCAGGCTGCGTTCGACTTCGATGGTGAAATCCACGTGACCGGGCGTGTCAATGATGTTGATGCGGTACTCGACGTTGTTGCGCTTCCAGAAGCAGGTCGTCGCGGCGGAAGTAATGGTGATGCCGCGTTCCTGTTCCTGTTCCATCCAGTCCATCGTGGCCGTGCCTTCGTGGACTTCGCCAATCTTGTGCGATACGCCGGTGTAATACAGGATGCGCTCGGTCGTCGTGGTTTTGCCGGCATCAATGTGCGCCATGATGCCGATATTACGAAATCTGCTGAGAGGTTCTTGTCTTGGCATACAACTACTTCAAAAAATAAAAGCAAAATGCAGGACCGGGCACTCTTCCTTTTCTTTCGCCTCTAAAGATTACTGTCTGTGAATTACCACCTGTAATGGGCAAAAGCCTTGTTCGCTTCGGCCATGCGATGGACATCGTCCTTTTTCTTGACGGCGTTCCCCTTGCCACCGGCAGCGTCGAGAATTTCAGCCGCCAGCCGCCCAACCATCGTCTTTTCGCCGCGCTCGCGCGCGTAGTCGATCAGCCAGCGCATCGCCAGCGCGGTGCGCCGCGACGTGTTGACTTCGACCGGCACCTGATAGTTGGCGCCGCCGACGCGCTTGGATTTGACTTCCACGCGCGGCTGCAGGTTCTCGATGGCTTTCTTGAAAACCTTGAGCGGATCTTCCGTCGTCTTTTCCTTCACGATGTTGAGCGCATCGTACAGGATGCCTTCCGAAACTGACCGCTTGCCATCGAGCATCATCACGTTGATGAACTTGGCCACGAGCGGACTGTTGTAGATCGGATCGGGCAGGATTTCACGCTTGGCGATAACTCTTCTTCTCGGCATAACTCAACTCGGAATAAATCCCGGAGGCGGGATGTTCAATTTGCAATCAGGTGATTACTTCTTGCCTTTGGCCGGGGCAGCAGCGCCTTCCTTCGGACGCTTGGCTCCGTATTTGGAGCGCCCCTGCTTGCGATTGGCCACCCCGGTTGAATCGAGAGTGCCGCGCACGATGTGGTAACGCACGCCCGGCAGATCCTTCACACGCCCGCCGCGCACCAGCACGATGGAGTGTTCCTGCAGGTTATGGCCGATGCCGGGAATGTAAGAGGTCACTTCGATCCCGTTGGTCAGACGCACGCGCGCAATCTTGCGCAGCGCCGAGTTCGGCTTCTTGGGCGTCTGCGTCTTGACCTGGACGCACACGCCGCGACGCTGCGGACAGGATTGCAGCGCCGGACTCGAAGTTTTGTATTTGACTCTCTGGCGTCCCTTGCGAACTAACTGATTAATCGTCGGCATAAAGTAAATTACCTGTCTGAACCGTGTTCGTGATGCTGGCGCGGCAGCCTGGCCATTGCCTTGCCGACCTGCTTCAGCCTCACGCCTTTGCTGAACGGCAGCGAACTACATTCGCCTGTCACTAAAACTGTATTGTCACGGGATGTCTGTAGCTTGATTTGAAGCCCTGTCGTGCAGATCGTGGCGTCCCGTGTCGCCGAGTTTTTCTGTGGCGTTGGTTAATTTAAGGACTGCTTTTCGGCAGCAGTTTCAGGGGATTCTGAAGCCTCAGCCGTCAGGCCGAAACACCAGAATGATTACGCCACAATACGTTCTCTGTTAAGTTACCCGTACAAGAACCGGGTGGCTGGCAGCGCCTCTGCACGTTCGAGACCCTGAAGAACACTGCCAGATGCGGACTATTCTGCAAGAGCTTGTTCCGCAAAGTTGCAGATGCTAGAGAGACGGCGGTGATTTGTCAAGCAGAGGTTCGATTTTTTTGCGGCAGGTTGCGAATTTCAGCCCGAACGGCGGCTGAAAAGGTGTTTTCGCGCTTTGGCATATTCATTCAGATCTGACTCGTTCAGTTCTTCCCGCACGCTGAAGACGCGCCGGGACGGCAGTTCGACAGCGGAAAGAACCCCGGTGAGATAGGCTCCCGTATCAACGCCGATCAGGTGTTCGCGCATCCAGACCTTTTCCGGCTCACCAAAGATCATTCCGGCAATGGTGTGTCCGAAAACCACCAGCTTGCCTTTGTATTCAGCAAAAAAGCGCCGGTTGCGTGACCAGAGCAGTTCCACATTCGAGGGCTGCTGCTGCGGGTGAATGAAGGAACCGTCGTCGGCTTCGATCATTGCGGCGTGAACATAAATGGCGTGTTCATCCTCGTGCCACATGGGCAGCGATCCAAGAAAGTCGAGATGCGCTTGCGGCAGATTGAGCTGCCCCTCACCTTCCATATAACTTTGCAAGGTCTCAATCCCGCCATTGAAGTACCACAGTTCAGACTTTTCGGCCTCATCGCCAGCCGTCGTCAGCGCATCAATCATCATTTCTTCGTGATTGCCCCGAATCACCGTCACCAGTTCCGGTGCCTGTGATTTAAGTCCCAGGGCGCGCGCCACGACGCCCCGCGAATCCTCGCCCCGGTCAACCAGATCACCAATAAAAACCAGCCGGTCAGTGCCTGCCTGATAGCCTGTTTCCTCAAGCAGGCGATTGAGCAGCGACAGTTTGCCGTGAACATCGCCAATAACCAGTGTCCGCCTCGTTTCACTCATAACCACCGGATTATGGCGCAACGCTTTGCAAAGAAAAACTGAAAAGTTATGATGCTGTGGCAGGGCTGCATCCGCTGGCGGAATCCCTGCCGCCACAGGCAAAAATCAAACATCCGAAAAGCTGAAGTTGCATGTCCTCAGTTCTGACTCTTGCCAATCTGCTGACGCTGCTGCGCCTGATTCTGATTCCCGTCTTCGTGATGGCAATTTATTATCAGCGGTTCGAACTCGCCCTGCTCGTCTTTTTTGTCGCGGCTGTCACCGATGCCGTTGACGGCTTCGCCGCGCGCGCGCTCAATCAGAAAACCCAGCTCGGAGCCACGCTGGACCCGATGGCCGACAAACTGCTGCTGGTCACGGCTTTCATCGTGCTGTCGCTGCCGCGCCTGACCAGAGCCGATCCGATTCCCTTCTGGCTGACAGCCGCTGTCATCAGCCGCGACGTGTTTATCGTCCTGGGCGCGCTGGTCATCAACATCGCTACCGGGTTCAGCAAATTCCGGCCCTCGCTGCCGGGCAAGATCAACACCTGTGTGCAACTGGGAGTGATCGTCTTTTTTCTGGTCGTCAATGCCTTTGACGTGATGCGGAATCACCTGCCGCTGATCTACTATCTGACGTTTGGAATGGCGATTTTTTCAGGCCTGCACTATATTTTTCACGCCAACAGGCTGCTGAACGACGACAACGCCTCAAAACTGTAAACCGCAACCGACCTCAGCCGTCCGGCTGACGGAGGCAGGGTGAAAGATCAGACGAACAATTCGGCTGATGTCACGGAACTTCCCGCACGGGCGCGCAATCCGCTGGACTGGATGCGCTGGATTCCGGCGCTGCTGCTGGCGCTGCTGGTCGTGGCGGCGCTTTTCATCAGCAGCCAGGTCATTCTGATTCCGCTGCTTGCTTCGCTGGCGCTGGCTTACATGCTGGAACCGCTCGTTGAATGGTTCGAGCAGCGCGGGTGGTCACGTTCGGCGTCAGTGCTGCTGACGCTGACGGCGGCCTCGCTGGTAGCGATTCTGGTGCTGCTGTTTGTGCTGCCCGGCATCTGGAATCAGTTGACGCGATCCTATGAAAAGCTGCCGCTGGCGCTGCAGGCCGGGCGTGAGCGCATCGAACCGCTGATGCAGCAACTCAAGGCGACCAGCCCGCCGGTCTATGAGTTTCTGCATTCGCTGACCGACTCCTTTCGGGACCCCGAGAAGCAGAAACAGATTACCAATGCCCTGGCCGGCTGGATGAAAAGCGGCCTGCTGGGACTGGTCAGCGCAACATCATCAATCCTCGACCTGCTGCTCGTTCCGTTCTTTGTTTATTACCTGCTGGTTGATTACCGCGCAGCCCGCGCGCGACTGTCGCGGCTGATTCCGCCCCGCCATCGCACGACCGCGACCGAATTGATGGATCGGATCAATTTTGTGGTTTCGGCTTACGTGCGCAGCCAGTTGCTGATTGCGGCCCTGATGGGTTTTCTCTATGCGCTGGGTTTCGCCGTGCTGCGCGTCCCGCTGGCCTTCACGCTTGGGATGTTGTCCGGCCTGCTCAACTTTGTCCCGTATCTTGGCACGCTGACGGGGCTGCTGCTGTCTCTTTCGTTCACTGCCCTGGATGGCGCAGGCCTCTGGCGCCTGGTCGGCGTAATCGTCGTTTTTGCCATTGTGCAGAGCATTGAAGGCTATTACCTGACCCCGAAACTGATGGGCGAAAAGCTGGATCTGCATCCGCTGTGGGTGCTGGCCGGACTGGTAATTGCCGGTAATCTGTTCGGCCTGCTCGGCATTATTCTGGCCGTCCCGGTCATTGCCATCTCCAAAGTGCTGTTCAGTTTTCTCGAAGAGCTGTACCAGAAATCCCACTTTTACCGTCGGCCTGGCTTCGATCTGCTGACCGCCGAGGGCAGCCTGGTGGAAATGGTCGGCACTGCCGAACTCAGACCTCCGGCCCGAAACTCGCCGCTCATCCTTGATGAATCTCCTTCTGACCGCGAACGCCGGATTATCCTGACGACGGGCGAACTGCGAACCCGTCAGCGGGAACAGGAGAACCCCGCGCCCACCGAATGATTTATCGTTAACGCAATCAAAAACCTTGACAACAACACACTCAAGTCCTTACACTCTGCCTGCAACAGGCAATTCTGCACTTCTGCTGCTTCAGGCATTAAGGGTGCAACGATATATCAAGTCCGGCGGAGCGCTGATCAGGGAGTTGGCACGCTGGCAGGAACTGAGCGGAGGCAAGAGTTAAAATGGGCAAAGTCATTGGTATTGATCTTGGAACCACCAATTCAGTGGTGGCGATTATGGAAGGCGGCGAGCCGGTCGTGATCACCAACTCAGAAGGGGCGCGCACTACCCCGTCAGTCGTCGGCTTCACCAAAGATGACAACCGGCTGGTCGGACAGGTGGCCAAACGTCAGGCGGTCACCAATCCGGAAAATACAGTCTATTCAATCAAGCGTTTCATGGGGCGCCGGTATAACGAAGTCAGCGAGGAGATCAAACAGGTTCCCTATAAGGTAATGTCAGCGTCAAACGGCGACGTGCGCATTGTGGCCGGGGGCAAGGACACGTCACCGCCGGAGATTTCGGCCATGATCCTGCAAAAGCTGAAACAGGCGGCGGAGGATTATCTGGGCCAGAAAGTCACGCAGGCGGTCATTACTGTTCCGGCATACTTCAATGACGCGCAGCGCCAGGCCACGAAGGACGCGGGCCGGATTGCCGGTCTTGACGTGCTGCGCATTGTCAACGAACCGACGGCAGCCGCGCTGGCTTACGGGCTGGACAAGAAGAAGGATGAGACGATTGCGGTCTTCGACTTTGGCGGCGGCACATTCGATATTTCGATTCTTGAAGTCGGCGAAGGCGTCGTTGAAGTCAAGTCCACCAACGGCGACACGCACCTCGGCGGTGATGACATTGACGAACGACTGATCAAGTGGATCACCGATGAGTTCAAAAAGGATCAGGGCATTGACCTGACGAAGGACAAGATGGCGTTGCAGCGGCTCAAGGAAGCGGCGGAAAAGGCCAAGATCGAGCTGTCGTCAGCGATGGAGACCGAAATTAACCTGCCCTTCATCACGGCGGATCAGTCGGGGCCGAAGCACCTGCAGATGAAACTCACCCGCGCCAAATTCGAGGCGCTGGTTGACGACATTCTGCAGCGGACGCTCGAACCCTGCCGCCTGGCGCTGAAGGATGCCGGACTCAACGCCAGTCAGATTGACGAAGTCGTGCTGGTCGGCGGTTCGACGCGCATTCCGAAAATTCAGCAGATGGTCAGGGAGTTTTTCGGCAAGGAATCGAACAAGAGCGTCAACCCGGATGAAGTCGTCGCGGTCGGCGCGGCGGTTCAGGCCGGTGTGCTGGCAGGCGATGTCAAAGACCTGCTGCTGCTTGACGTGACTCCGCTGAGCCTTGGCATTGAAACGCTCGGCGGCGTGTTCACCAGGCTGATCGAACGCAACACGACGATTCCGACGCGCAAGTCTGAGGTCTTTTCGACTGCGACCGACAGCCAGACTTCAGTCGAAGTCCACGTGCTGCAGGGTGAGCGTTCAATCGCCTCAGACAACAAGACGCTCGGCAAGTTTCATCTCGTTGGCATCCCGCCTGCACCGCGCGGCGTGCCACAGATCGAAGTCACTTTTGACATTGACGCCAACGGCATCGTCAACGTGTCAGCCCGTGACCTCGGCACCGGCAAGGAGCAGAAGATCACGATTACCGCTTCATCAGGTCTGAGCAAGGATGAAATTGACCGGATGATGAAGGATGCCGAATCGCATTCTGAAGAGGACAAGAAACGGCGCGAAGCCATCGAAGCGAAGAATCGCCTTGATTCGCTGATTTACGCGACCGAGAAGACAATCAACGACAACCGCGAAAAGATTCCGGCTGGCGTGATCTCGGAAGTTGAATCAGCCATGGCGGAAGCCAGGAAAGCGGTTGAATCGGGCGACGCCGATCAGATCAATGCACAGATTGAAACGCTGACCCGCGCCTCGCACAAGATTGCCGAATCGCTCTATCAGAATCAGGGGGCGAGCGGTGGCAGCGGCGCCTCCGGCGCGGCGGGCGCTGGCGCACAGCCGGGCGGCGCGTCATCACAGTCCGGCAAAAGCGGCGATGACGTGATTGACGCCGAATACATTGACGTGGACGAGAACAAGTAAGGCAGCCGTCAGTAAGCGGTGGTTAGTGAGCAGTAAATGGATCTGCCATCTGCGCTGTTCACTTTCCACCCTTCACTAACCACTTTTGTTATGTCCAAACCACATCGCCTGCTGAATGATCTGGCCGCGATTGAACGCCAGCTTACCCGGCTTTTTGAAGGCTCGCTGCGGGGCGAGGAGCAGATGGGATCGGCGTGGTCTCCGGCTGTGGATATTTACGAAACGCCGACACAGTTTGTGCTGACGGCTGAAGTGCCCGGCGTCGCTGAAAAAGAGATTGACATCAGAATTGTTGATCGCAATCTGCTGCTGCGCGGCGAACGCCGCTGGGGACGCGATGCGCAGGGTGAACTCTTTCACCGCCTCGAAAGTTCCTATGGCAAATTCGAGCGGACTTTCAGCCTGTCAGAACAGATTGATACGGCACAAATCTCGGCTGAAGTTGCGCGCGGCGTGCTGACCGTCGTGCTGCCCAAACGCAAAGCGCAAAACAGAAAGATCAGAATCGAAACAGAGGATCAGTGAATGCCCGGACTAAACGTGATGAATCGGTGACAACTGTGGTCCGGCCTGTCCTTCATCATCTGAATCCGGCGATCAAAGAATGGCTCGCGAAGATTTTTACAACCGGCTCGGCGTCAAGCGCGGTGCGTCTGCGGATGAAATTCGCAAGGCATACCGCCGCCTGGCGCGCAAATATCATCCCGACGTGAATCCGGGCGACAAATCTGCGGAAGAAAAATTCAAGCAGATTACCGAAGCCTACGAGGTGTTGTCGGATGCTGAAAAGCGCAAGGTTTACGACAAGTACGGAACCTACAGCGACAACATCCGCGACGCCGGAGCGGCGGGCGCAGGCAGCGGCGGGTTTGATTTTGGCGGCTTCGACTGGGGCCAGGCGGCGGGCGGCGCGGGTTCAAGCTTCAAGGACATTTTCAGTGACCTGTTCAGCGGCGGCGGCACGCGCACAACCACGCACAGCCGCCCGCAGCCGCAGCGCGGCGTTGATCTTGAAGTGCCGCTGGCGCTCAGTTTCGAGGAGGCCATCAACGGCCTGACCACCAGCATCAATGTTCCGCGCAGCGAACCCTGCATGCGCTGCGGCGGCACGGGCGAAGGCGGCAGCGGGCTGGTCATCTGCGGCACCTGCAACGGCACGGGCAAGATTTCAGCCGGCGGCGGTTTTCTCAGATTCGATCAGGCCTGCCCCGATTGCAACGGCACCGGCAAGCGCCGTCAGCCGTGCCCTGACTGTCGCGGCAGGGGCACGATTCCGAAAACCGAACTCGTCAAGGTGCGCATTCCGGCAGGCGTGGATACGGGGTCGCGGGTGCGCGTCGCGGGCAAGGGCGAAGCAGGCATCCGCGGCGGGCCGCCAGGCGATCTGTTCATCATCACGAACGTGTCGCCGCATCCGATCTTTACGCGCAAGGGCGACAACATCGAATGCACGATTCCGATTACGCTGACCGAGGCGGCGCTCGGCGCAAGAATTGAAGTGCCGACCGTCAGCGGCAAGGCACAGTTGAAAATCCCGCCCGGCACGCAGTCGGGTCAGAAGTTCCGTTTGCGCGAAAAGGGCGCGCCCAGTTTGCGCAGCAATGTGCGCGGCGATCAGTATGTGGAAGTAAAGATCACGCTGCCGAAGCTGATTGATGAAGATTCCAAGGAGCTGCTGCGCCAGTTTGCCAGACGCAATCCTGAAAATCCGCGTGTGGCCCTGGGACTTGAGTAATTCACTTTATGAAACGGAGAGCCAAAGGTTACACCATCAGCGCTGTGGCCGATCATTACGGCGTGCATCAGCAGACGCTGCGCCTGTACGAGCGCGAAGGACTGCTCAAGCCGTCACGCTCGGACGGCAACATTCGTTTGTACACTGATGAGGATCTCGAAAGACTGGAAATCATTCTGCACCTGACGCGCGATATGGGCGTGAACCTCGCGGGCGTCGAAGTGATTATGAACATGCGCGACAAGATGGCCGAGATGCAGCGCGAATTCAAACGCTTTGTCGAGGATTTACACAACTATGCCGCGCAGGGCTTTGTGCAGCATGATCCGAACGCCAGAGAAGCTCTCGTCCCCACCCGCCGCAGCGCAACTGTCGTCATTCGCGCAAACAGCAAACGAACGACCTGAGTCACAACTCCGACGCAAAGACGGTGTTCGGAGTTCCAGCTTTAGCTCAATGGCATTAAGTTAAGCGAGAGAACAGGCCGGAAGAGAGATAACGGAACAAACGGAAATAACGAAACAGACGGAACAGACCTGTGCTGAATCGGCCT
>CAYWDW010000103.1:0-11004 GCA_964457105.1 uncultured Heliobacteriaceae bacterium | reverse complement strand
AATCCACAGGCACTCTGAAGTCGCAACCGCTCAAGATCGCGTTTTCATTCATCAAAGGAGCAACCGGGACCATGTTCGCGCTGTTCGTGGAGTTCGCAGTTCCGGCGCCATTCAACTGCCCGACCAAGCCGTTGGTCTTCTTTGAGGATATCCAAGGCCTCGATCACGCAGAGAACCGTGACCGCCTCCGTGCCCAACTGGACGCGGAACAGTTCGACGTGTGGCTCGCTGAGGGCGGCGAGGCGAAGGTGGTGGGCGACGTGATGTCCGCGGACGCGATCAACGTGAAGTACGCCGCGAGCCTACCGATAGAGCCGGGCTGCCGTGCGAAGCTCAAGGAACTCGTCGAGCAGCACTTCGCGGAGCACTTGCGCATCGGTCCGCACGGCTGGAACTTCAAGCAATCGAGCGAAGAATTCATGCGTGACTTGCCAGTGTCAGCCCCGCCGATTCTCCCTGATCCCAGCGCGACGAGCGCCGCCTCAGCCCGCTCTCGTCCAAGCCACGCCGGGCGGGCCGCGTGGGTGGACCCGCAAGCTGAGAGGGAGGCCGCGCACGTCGTGCTGTTCTTCCGCGGGGAGATACCCGGACAGGGTGCGATGCCGACGCGGACGAAAGACTTCATCTTCAAGAAGGCCGAGGAACTCGGCGTCGTCATTACGACGGGCACGCAGTTTCACGCCTACAGGAATTCACCCGACAACGTGAATAGTGTCCAGCAAGGGAAGCCCATCGCGCTAATCGCCATGATGGAGGTCGCTGTCAAGTCCGGGGAAGGCCAGGCGATGATCGACCGCCTCATATCGGGCAAGGCTCCAACCGCCGAGTTCTACTGCCCCAAGCAGGGATCCTTCTTGAGCAGAACCCCCGATTGCGGCGTGGTCATCATCTGCCGCTAGCGCCCTTGACTGGGTCGTGTCGGCATCAGTTTCGCCGGGCGGCAGATTACCGTGAGCGCCTGTGATCGGAATCGGTGAGGGCGAGGTGACGCCCAACAACAGCATGCAGCGGACGGCGCTGCGCGCCGCCGCTGATGCTGAACGTTAGGCGCTTGAGAGCATAGAGAAGGAAAGCCGTACCCTGGGGCAAGAGAGCGCGGTGATTGCCTTCCTGCTTTCATACGAAGAGAGAAAAGTAATGAGTGAAAATGAGTATAAGGAGCTTGTCGAGCGCATGGTTCAAAATGTCGCCAGCCCGACGATCTCAACAGACACCGGAATTGAAGCAGTGCAGCAAGTCGCGCAACTGGCAATGAAAGAAGAGATTGAATGGGCAGTAGCCGGTGGAATGGCGATGTATTTCTACGGCAGCCCGCGCCTGACGAAAGACGTGGACATCATCGCCTCCAAAGACTTATCGCTGACGCCACAACACAGGCTGGGCTTTGGCGGTAGCAGCTACACACTGCAAGTCGGCAAATACCAGGTTCAGATTGACTGGATTGTGCGGAACGATGGGTATCAGAAGTATTACCACGCGGCTTTGAAAGAGGCGATTGAAATGCCAAACGGGTTACGTGTTGTGACGCCTGAATGGCTGGTGATTCTGAAACTCAATGCCGGGCGGCAAAAGGATTTTGACGACGTTGTCTTTTTACTCAAACAGCGGAAGCTGGTTGATCGTCCTGTAGTAAAACAAAAGGTCGTTGAAACCGTGAGTGAAGATGTATGGCTGGCAATGTTGCCAAACTTTCGCCGTTTTTGTGATTTAGCTGACGGTAATACAAAAGAGCCGGGCAAATATTACGATCAGGATTGACACCTGAAGAAGCCACCCGTTCAACCGAAACGGCGCCTGGCGCCCGTTGTACGCAGAGCGGCTTCTCGCCGCCGATGGGACTGGTAGCGAAGGCCGCCGCCTGGCAACAGGGGCGACCGGAGCGCGCGAAGCGAACTTCTTATGGTTCTACCAATGCCGTTCGGCGGCCTGGTGATGTCGGGCGTCAGGCTATATACGAACTTGCATAAGTCGCCTTAGATCGCTTGCATGACATACTTCACTGAACAGGAGAACCTATGATTCGTCTGTCTATAATGTTGCGCGCCACGCGCGCGCTTGTGTTCACAACCATCCCCGGCATTGCCGTGTTCGCGTTTGTTGCGTCCATCTTCGCGTCGGGCGTGCTCCAGGCGCAGTCTGCCGCCCCGCAAGCTGACGCCGCAAGCGTTGCCAACAATCCTGACGTACTTGGAGCCGAGCGCCTCTTTTCCGCGTGGATTGAGGGGCAGATTGCGTATCGGGGATTGCCGGGCATCGCCGTCGGCGTGGTGAGCAATCAGGAGCTGGTCTGGGCAAAGGGCTTCGGCTTTGCGGATGTCAAGGCGAAGGCGCCGATGACGGCGGCGACGAAGTTTCGCATGGCCTCTCACAGCAAACTGTTCACGGCCATCGCGATTATGCAACTGCGTGAAGAAGGAAAGCTGCGTCTCGACGATCCCGTGGAGAAATATCTCCCGTGGTTCAAGGCCAGGCCCGCAGGCGATGATGATGGCCCCATCACGGTTGAGCAACTCCTCTCGCACAGTTCGGGGATGCAGCGCGAGGCCGGCGACCATTGGACGTCATTCGAGTTTCCGACTTCTGATGAACTGCGGCGTCTTTACGCCGACCGGCAAGCGGCGTTCGCTCCGTCGGTGCGGTGGAAGTACTCCAACCTCGCCTATGCCGTCGCCGGCCTGCTCATTGAGCAGGTGAGCGGAGAGCGATGGGCCGATTACGTTGAGCGCCACATTTTCAAACCACTGGGCATGAATGCCTCAAGCGTAGACCGGAACGTTCCTGGACTGACCGTTCCTTATGGACGACGCATGCCGGATGGAACGCGCGAAGTGCTTCCCTTCGTGGATGCGCGCGGGATGGCGGCAGCGACGGGTATCACCTCGAACGTTGAAGACATGGCGAAGTTCGTCTCAGCGAATTTCCGGCGAGGCCCGCGCGGCGGAGCGCAGATCGTGAGCGCCGGATCGTGGCGCGAGATGCACAGGGTGCGTTCGGTGGAGGAGACCTGGAATTCGGGTTCGGGACTCGGATTCGACGTGTCTCGTATCAACAACCGAACCTACGTCGGGCATGGCGGTGGCTATCCCGGCAACACGACAATGACGTTGATCCAGCTTGACGACAAGGTAGGAGTCATCGTCCTGACGAACACGAACGACTCCAACCCTGGCGACATCGCGCGCCAGTTGATTGCCACCGTCGGTCAGGCGGTCGCCAGGGCAGCGGCGCCGAAGCCAGCCGTCGTGGCGTGGGACCCGGCGTGGGCGCGTTTCGCTGGTCTTTACCGTGGACGCGGGGGGGACACGCAGGTCGTCCTTCTCAACCAGCGGCTGGTGCTGATCACGCCAAATGGCCCGAATGTTGATACCCCCATCACGCTGGAACCACTCGGCGGCGGGCGCTTCCGCTATGTCGCGCCCACCGGCGGCGGTGTGGTGGGTGAAGTGGTGCGGTTCGTTGAGGAGCGCGGAAGACCGATGCGGATGTATACCGGTGACAGTTGGATTGATCGCGTGGAGCAGCGGTGATTGAGTTCGTGAGTGAGAGCAATATGGAGCGCAAAATCTTTGGTCAATGGGTTCGCGCCACCTGGGCGGGCTGGTTACTCGGCGTTCCCATCATCATCGCGCTGGCTTTGATCGGGGAGGCCGTTGGCATCGGGGGCGTTCAAGTCCTTGTCGGAGCCGGAATGGGAGCGGGCATCGGATTCATGCAGGGACGCGCCTTGCGGGGCGTGCTCGACAGGGGTGCTCCGTGGTTCTGGTCGTGCGTTGTTGGGCTTTCGGCTCCGTTCCTGACGTGGGACATCGCGAAGGCTGCCGGGTGGGATTTCGCCTACTCCCTGTACCTTTGCGTAATTCTTGGCGGCCTCATCGTTGGCGTTTGGCAGGCGTTCATTCTGCGTTCGCGCTTTCACCGCGCGGGATGGTGGGTGGCGGCGAGCGTGGTGGGATGGACTCTGGCTTCGGGAATGGCCGCGATGGCGGACGTTCTGTCCCGCTCGCGTTCGCTTCGAGGAATCTGGGGCGCTCTCGCGTATCTGGGGATTGCCACAGGTGGTGGGCTTGTCCTCGGCCTTGTCACGGGCATATCGCTTGTTTGCGCGCTTCGTAATAAACCGGCGGTTTAATGGCAAATATGATTGAGATTCATCCTGTTACACTTGAGGGGCACGGCGTTCGGCTGGAGCCTCTGACTTACGAGCATCACGATGGGTTGGCCGCCGCGGCGGCTGATGGCAGGCTCTGGGAACTGTGGTTCACCGCCGTTCCGGAGCCGGAGCAGACGCGCGCCTACATCGCCAACGCGCTCGCCGGTCAGGAGGCGGGGCATATGCTGCCGTGGGCTGTGCGGGAATTATCGAGCGGCGAGATTATCGGCAGCACGCGCTATCACGACATCGTCGCCGCGATTGATCGCGTCGAGATCGGTTACACCTGGTACGGAAAACGCTGGCAGCGCAGCCACGTCAACACGAGTTGCAAGCTGTTGTTGCTCGGTCATGCGTTCGACACGCTCGGTTGCAAAGTGGTCGGCCTGCGCACCGACAATTTCAACTTCGTCTCGCAGCGGGCGATTGAGGCGCTGGGCGCGAAGAAGGATGGCGTCATCCGCCATCATCTGGCTCGCCGCGACGGATCGGCGCGCGACACCGTGATCTACAGCATCCTTGCGAGCGAATGGCGCGACGTGAAGCGGCATCTTGAGTGTCGGCTGGCTCGGCACGGGAGCGCGTCGAGCTGATGCACACGGATCAACAGCGGGGCGCTCGCTCACGCTCGCGGACTGTAAGCACGCAATGGCAGGATGAAATAGTCGCGCGGCCCGGATTTTCAGGCGCTGTCGCACGATTCCGGCAGGGCGCCGGGTTGTCGCTGCCGCGTTCTTGTTGTATAAGACAAAGGGCTGAATGAGCATTCATTCAGCCCTTTGTCGCGCATTTTCAGGTGCCGGGTCCCCGCCACGACACCGGCTGCGGGACAGGTTTCAGCCTGAAGTCTGGTCCGGTGATTGTGCGTGGCTTAGTACATAGCGCCGTAAATCCTTTGAGGATTTCAGCGCGAGTTCTTTGCCGCGTTAGCGGCAGATGACTTTAGCCGTGGATTTCAATCCACGGGGAGCGGTGCATTGAGCCGCCGACCCGACGTTGAAACGTCGGGCTAAAGTCAGCCGCCGCGCTGCGGCGAAGCAAGGGTGCGTAAACCCTCAACGTCTTTCTGGCGACGTGTACCTGGTAACTGATGATTCATCCTGGGGCTGCTTTGGCCCTGATTAAGACCTGACAGGATCACCTATGAAAATCATTGTTTGTCTCAAACAGGTTCCCAAAAACGATTCGATTCTGCGTATCAACGAACAGCAGACGTGGATTCAGGAGCGCGATCTGACTTATGAAATCAACGAACCCGACGCTTACGCCCTTGAAGCCGCGCTGCGATTGAAGGAAAAACACGGCGGCGAAGTCATTGCCCTGTCGCTCGGCCCGGCCCGCGTGCAATCGGTCATCAAGGAAGCGCTCGCGCGCGGCGCTGATCGCGGTCTGCATCTTGAGGACGCCGCGTTCGATCAGCTTGACGCTTTCGGCATTGGACAGGTGATTGCCCTGGCGGCGCAGGCTGAAGGCTTCGATCTGCTGCTGACCGGGTTGCAGTCTGATGACCTGGGTTACGGGCAGACGGGCGTGATTGTGGCTGAACTGACCGGCCTGCCGCACGCGAGCATTGTCATGGAAATTCAGCCGGGCGAGGGTTCGATGCGCGTCAAGCGCGAACTCGAAAACGGTTTCTTCCAGTGGGTGACAATGCCGATGCCGGCGGCGCTGACGATTCAATCGGGCATCAATACGCTGCGTTACGCCACGCTCAAGGGCATTATGGCGGCGAAGAAAAAAGAGATCAAAAAGCTCGATGCCGCCGCCCTCGGCCTCGAGGCTGCGGCGCTCGCGCCAAAGATGCAGGTGCAGCGGATTTACTTTCCGCAAAAGACCAAGCAGACGCAGTTCATCGAAGGCACGGCGGCTGAAATTGCGGCGAAGCTGATGGACAAGCTGAAAAACGAAGCGCGCGTTTTCTGACCAGGCGGAGTGATTGACGGCCCGGAGATGAAGGATGAAAGGCATTTCTTCACTACTGCGGCCACGTTGTCCGGCGCGCCGGACACGCGAGAAAACTACCGGGAGCGAAAAAGCTGTGAACGAGAAACTCAAACCTGAAGAACGACTGAGGCTGCTGCGCGCCCGAGCGCAGGCGATTCAGTCCCTTTTTGAAACTGAGCAGGGCCGACCGCAGACGGCTGAAACGCCGCCGGCACGGCAGGAATTACAAAAGGCGCGCGAAGCCGAATCGCCTGACCACCTGCTCAAGCCTGATCACCTGAGTCTGTTTCTGCGTTCACTCAGTTCCCGGCTCAATCACGCGATTGATGAAATTCGCGCTTCATCAAATGATCTGGAAACCCTGAATGATGAAGTCAGACGCATTGAACAAATGCTCGGAAGGGATCATTGAATAAATTATGGCAAACGAAATTCTGGTGCTGATCGAACACTGCGACGGAAAGATCAACAAGGCTTCGTGGGAAGCCGTGCGCGCCGCGCAACTGATTGGCGCGCAGACCGGACAGGAGACTGCCGCCGTCATCGCCGGCAGCGGCGTTGACAACCTGGCGGCTGAACTCGCCGCGAGAAAACTCAACCGCGTATACACCGTCAACAGCGAATGGCTCACAACCTATTCGCCGGATGGTTACACCACGACCTTCAGACAGGTCATCGAACAGACCCAGGCCGCGCTCGTGCTGATGGCGCACACTTATGAAGTTCGTGATTACGCGCCGAAACTGGCGACCGCCTGTCGCCGCGCCTTCATTGGCGACTGCATCGGTTACAAAATTGACGGCGGTCAGGTGGTTTTCACGCGCCAGGTCTTTCAGGGCAAGCTCTCGGTTGATATGGTGCCGACCGGGGACGCGCCGCATTTCGCCAGCTTTCAGATCGGTTCGTTTCGCGGCGATGAATGCGAAGCCGGGCAGGCCGAGGTCACAGCTCTGACCGTCAACCTTGACGCTGATGTGATTCGCCATCAGCCCGAAGAACGGTTCAGGGAAGCCAAAGCCGCCGTTGATCTGACGCAGGCGCCGCTGATTGTCTCGGTCGGGCGCGGCATCAAAGAGCAGAAGAACATCGAAATCGTCGAGCGCCTGGCCCGCGCGCTCGGCGCTGAAGTCGCGGCCTCGCGTCCGATCTGCGACAACGAATGGCTGCCGATGGATCGTCAGATCGGTTCATCAGGCCAGACCGTCGCGCCGAAACTTTACCTGGCCGTCGGCATTTCCGGCGCGATTCAGCACCTCGTCGGCATGAAAGGCTCGCGCACGATTGTCGCCATCAACAAGGACAAGGAAGCCCCGATCTTTGAAATCGCCGATTACGGCATCGTCGGCGACCTGTTTGAAATCGTCCCCGCCCTGACGGCGGAAGCCGAAAAGATGAAGCAGTAGCCAGGCAGTGACTGACGGCGATGATTGACCACGACCGGTTATTCAAGGAACTGCTGACGACGTTCTTTGTCGAATTTGTCGAGTTGTTTCTGCCCGATGCCTTTGAACTGCTCGACGCCGGATCAGTAACCTTCCTGGACAAGGAGGTTTTCACCGATGTGACTTCGGGTGAAAAGCATGAAGTTGATCTGGTGGCCAGGGTGCGTTTTCAGGGGCAGGAAGCGTTCTTTCTCATTCATCTCGAAAGTCAGTCTGATCTGCGCGGGTGGTCGCCGGAACGCATGTTCAGATACTTTGCGCGGCTCTATGAAAAATACCGGCTGCCGGTCTTTCCGGTCGTGGTCTTCACCTTCGATTCGCCGCGTGTTCCGCAGCCCGATTTTCACCGCGTCGGATTTCCTGAGTGGCGCGTGCTGGATTTCAATTTTCGGGTGATTCAGTTGAATCTGCTGGACTGGCGTGATTATCTGAAGCGTGAGAACCCGGCGGCCACCGCGCTGATGGCAAAGATGCGCATGAGCAGGCAGGAGCGGCGGCGCGTCAAATATGAATGCCTGCGCCTGATTGCGACCTTGAAAACTGATCCGGCCCGCATGCGGCTGATTGCCGGGTTCGTGGATGTTTACCTGCGGCTTAGCGCCGAAGAAGAGCAGTGGGTCAGGCGGCAGTTGCAGAAACTTGATCCGGCAGCGAGGAGAAAACTTATGCAGATTACGACCAGTTGGGAAGAGAAAGGTTTGCAGAAAGGCTTGCAAAAAGGGTTGCAGAAAGGCTTGCAGCAGGGACGGCAGGAAGGTCGAAAAGAGGGCCGCCGGGAAGGCCTGAAAAAAGGGAAGCAGGAAGGCAAGGCGGAACTGCTCCTGCGGATGATGGCCTGGCGCTTTGGGCGGCTCTCAAAAACTTTGCGCGGCAGGATTACCGGGCTGTCGCCTGAACTGCTGGATCAGCTCGGAGAAGCGATTTTTGAGCTGCGCGATCAGAAGGCGCTGGCCGGATGGCTGGACGAACAGGAGTAAACTTATTTCCGCTTATGGACCACATCGAACGCGACAGTCTTGATCTGGATGTTTTATTTGTCGGCGCCGGCCCGGCGTCTCTGGCCGGAGCTTATCGCCTGCGCCAGTTAATCAGTCAGCACAACGAAAAGGCCGCGCAGACAGGCGCAAAATCGCTGGGTGAAATCTCCATCGGCATCATTGAAAAGGGGCGTGAAGTCGGGTCGCACATCATCTCAGGCGCCGTGATGGATCCGCGCGCGATCAGTGAACTGATTCCCGATTTCAGAGAACGCGGCTGCCCCTTCGAAGCCGAAGTCACCGAAGAGGACGTTTCGTATTTCACCGCGACGCGCAAAATCAAAGCCCCGATCATTCCGCCGCCGCTCAACAATCACGGCAATTATGTTGTCTCGCTCAACAAGCTGATGCGCTGGCTCGGCCCGATTGTCGAGGCCTCAGGCGTGGATATTTTCCCGGAGTTCCCCGGCGCTGAGATGCTCTATGACGGCAATCGGGTGATCGGCGTGCGCACCGGCGACAAGGGCATCGGGCGCGACGGCGAACCGAAGGATAACTTTGAGCCGGGCGTGGACATTCACGCCAAAGTGACGGTGCTGGGCGAAGGCTCGCGCGGTTCGCTGACCAAAAAGCTGGTCGAGCGGCTCAAACTTGACGAAGGCCGCAACCCGCAGGTCTATGCGTGCGGCGTCAAGGAAATCTGGGAGCTGCCGAAAGGCCGCGTCAAACCGGGCTGGGTGATGCACACGCTCGGTTATCCGCTGCCGGGCGACACCTTCGGCGGCAGCTTCGTGTACGGGATGCAGAACGACCTGCTCGACGTCGGCCTGGTGGTCGGGCTGGATTATCACCATCCGCACACTGATCCGCATCGCCTGTTTCAGCAGTTCAAGCAGCATCCTTTCATGGCCGACCTGCTTGAAGGCGGCAGGATGCTGCATTACGGCGCGAAGACGATTCCCGAAGGCGGCTATTTCTCGCAGCCGAAATATTACGGCGACGGGTTTCTGCTCATCGGCGATGCGGCGAGCTTCCTGCAGGCGCAGAAACTCAAGGGCATTCACATGGCGATGCAGTCGGGGATGTTCGCGGCGCAGGCGATTTATGAAGCGCTGGTGGCCGACCGCTTCGACGACGAGCAGATGAAGCGCTTCGAGCAACTGGCGCGCGCAAGCTGGATTGAGAAAGAGTTGTATGAAGTCCGCAACTTTCATCAGGCGTTCGAGCACGGGCGCGTGCGCGGCCTCATTGAGAGCGGGTTGCAATACCTGACCGGCGGGCGCGGAGTGCGCGGTGATCTGCGCCAGGCGAAGGCCGGATACGAGCAGATGCTCAAACTCAGCGAAGTCGGCATCAACTCAAACAACGGCTATGCCGCGCTTGATCCGCCGCCGCCGAAATACGACAACAAACTGACCTTCGACAAGGTCAGTGATGTTTACCGCTCCGGCACTGAACACGACGAAGATCAGCCGCCGCACCTGCACATTCTCGATCTGAATATCTGCGTCCATCGCTGCACCAGAGAATACGGCAACCCGTGCCAGCATTTCTGCCCGGCGGCGGTTTATGAAATCGAGGAAGTTGACGGCGGACGCAGGCCGAAGGTGAACTTCTCAAACTGCGTGCATTGCAAGACCTGCGACATTATGGACCCGTACCAGATCATTGACTGGGTCACGCCCGAAGGCGGCGGCGGGCCGAATTACATCAACCTCTGATGATCCGGGAACTCAGTTTGCCCGTCAGTCAGTGCCATCAGTAAAATCAGAATTCCCGCCGCCGCCGCCCGTCGAGCCTGAGAGTTGTATTTCACCGACCGGGATCGGCGGCGACAGATCGGGTTTCTGGTATGGTTTTTTGCCAGGCGCTGATGGGGGCAACTCCAGGTCAGTCGCTTCTGCCTGGCCCTGCGGCTCTGTTGATTCATTCATCATTGGTCGAAACTCCTGAGTTGTGCGTAGTGTGACGGTGTGCGCAAACGGGGTATTTCAAGGCCGCAAGCGTGATCATCGCTGGAATTTCAGCCTGGCTCTATCAAGTCAGGTCGGCGCAAATTCAGCCAGACGCGCTTGCTTACAATAAAAAAGTGAACTGCCTGCTCGACAACATCTGGACGATCATCGGCCTGCTGGCCTTCGGGCTGCTGCTGCTCTGCATCGTGGCTCAGGCTCCGGGCTTCTTTGCTGTCTGCCTGCCGATTTGCGGGATCATCATCTACTTTTTGCGCCGCCGCGCACGCGCACGCACACGCACAGAACGCTGATTACTCCCGCGCGCCTTCACTCCACCTCCACATTCCACCTGACCAGCCACGTGCCGCCGCTGATGGCGCCGAGCCGCACCACAATCCGCACGCTGGTGCCCGGCGCGAGCGGCGCCCCGCCGTTGATCGTCGTCTCAACCAGCGTCGAGTTGATGCCTCCGCCCAGACTTTGTGTCGGCGCTTCTTCCAGCGTCAGCCCTTTGACCAGCGTCGGCACGCCGCCCA
>CAYWDW010000102.1:0-11019 GCA_964457105.1 uncultured Heliobacteriaceae bacterium | reverse complement strand
CGGACAGGTCGTTCTGCATCGCCAGGTGAACATCGGGGTGCGGCGCCTGCGGCAATGCGACCGCAACCATCGGCGCCGGTTGCGGAAGTTCAGGCGCAGCGATGCGGCTGACCGGCTCCGGCAGCGCTGACGCATCCGGGATCAGGTTAACGGCAATGACCTCTCCGGCCAGGCGAGCGTTCGCCCTGGACTTCGCTGCGACAGAGTTGCCTGTGCGCGGCCCGGCTCCGCGTTTCGCGGACAGCGGACAGGTCGCAGCCTTGCCCTGACCGTCGCTGACCGGGGCCGGAACTGAATCGTGTTCAGGATTGAAATCCGGCTGCGAATTAACCAGCGCCAGGTCGGTATCCTTCACGCTCGATTGCGGAGTTGCGGCCATCCCGAACGGTACATTGCCGTCCTGCAAGCCGCCGTCAAAGATCGAAGCGAGGTAATCGGCCCTTTCCATCGTACAAACGGCCACGCCCGGCAGCACGAACGAAAGTGATTGCGTGGTGCGGAACAGATGCCGCGTCACGTCTCTGACCGTAAACGGCCTGGCCGTGTGCGCCACCGCCAGCAGCACTATAACGAAAAGCACGCGCTGAATGATTTTTGCCGTAATGATCCGGTTCATGGGAACTCCTTACTGCTTCCTTTCAGGGCCTCATTTGTCCTGCGAGTGTGCGACAGCGAGGGAGCGCGTCTGCCAGCCTGCATTTGAAAGTTAATCCGAAACGGGATCAGTCGTCTGTAAGAACCTTATCGGTCGCGGCCTGAAAAAGTTCTGCCTTTCCCGTTTGCCTGTGTCAGTGACCGCTCGTCTGAAAAGGTTTCAGCCGACAGTCATTATTTACCTGCCAGGGCGTTTTGGTTCCACTAACTGTAAATACCGGCCACCGGCAAATTGCGTCTAAACCGGCAGATACTTTTCCGACTCGCCCTGCCGTTCGAGCCTGAGCTTGCCATCCGCAACGGCCAGATCCAGATTGGCAACGGCTTCGCTCACGGCCAGAAACCGATTGATCTCGCGCGCGCCGGGAAAGAGCAGTTGCGACATCTGCCAGGCGTTGATTCCTTCTTTCGGCGCCAGCCTGACGACCTGCGCCTGCCGTTCGTGAATGTGGCGCACCAGGCGATGGAAATGCTCCGCGTAATCGGTCACATCAGCGCCGTGCGATGTCCGCAGCAGCGTCGGCGCAATCGCCCGAATCCGCGCCAGCGAAACCAGATATTCGCCAAGCGACGGAAAGCGCCGCTCAGGGTTGATCGGATCAGCGTTGAGAATCGGGTTGGGCGTGATGTTTTTCAGAATCGTGTCGCCGGTCAGCATCAGGCGATTGCTTTCGCGCAGCAGGCAGCAGCTCCCCGGCGTGTGCCCTGGCGTATGAACGACGCGCAGCGCGCCTGTTGCAAAAATAAATTCCTCTTCGTCCCGATAAGCTTCAACGTCATCCACCGGATCAGCGTAGGTTTTGATTTTGTCGTAAAACCCGGCCATCTTTTCCAGCGCTTCCGGCGGCGCTCCCGCGCGTTCAAGCAGCCAGCGATTCACGCGCCCGTGACGATTCGGCCCGATCTCTTCCAGCTCCCACTCGTGAACATAAACCTTCGCGCCTGAAACCTGCTGCAAAATTCCGGCCAGCCCGCAATGGTCTTCGTGCGTGTGCGTCAGGATGATTCGTTTCAGATGATCGAAGCGAAAACCAAGCGCGGCGAGCTGCTCCTGCAATGCGGCTCTGGCTTCGTCAGTCTTCGGCCCCGTATCAACCAGCGTCAGCGGGTCGTCCACAATCAGATAAATATTGATCGGGCCGACCGGAAACGGGGTGGGTATCACGAGCCGTTCAATTTTCATCGCGAGGCATTATCCGTGTAAACGAAATAATGGCAAAAGCCGGAAGCGAAGTTGCTTCACTTCCGGCTTTTGCCTGTCGGTTTCAATGATCGAAGTCACGCCTTCCAGTTTATTGGAAAAGATAACCTCCGGCCTCGACAACTTTATCCGCGAGCCGTTGGCGAATCACCACCGTATTGATCGGGTCGTGCTTCGTGAAGCGTTTGAGCGCGGCCATCATCACGCGCAGTTCGTCGCCTTCGCCAATGGCCGAGACGGCGTTGCGCGCGGCAATTTCGATGCGGTTGATCGCCTCGTGAACGTAGAGTTTCGTCGCGTCAATCGCGGCCTGATGTTTCTCTGCGCCGTCGCGCGCCACAAGTTTGGCCGTGCGACCGATGGCGCTGTCCATCAGGAAAGTTTCGATGATGATGTCCGCCGCCCAGCACAAAATCATCTGCTGTTCTGACAACGCGGCCATGTATTTCTGCGCTGCCGAACCGAGGACCATCAGCGCGACCTTCTTCGCGCCCGCGGCCAGTTTGCGTTCGACTGCAAGCGGCGAATCATCCTCATCGCTGTCAAACGAAGGCCCGGCGAGAATTTCATCCTGCAACTGCTTTGCGGCGGCGAGCAGCGGCAGATGGCCTTTCATCGCGCGCTTGAGCAACTGCCCCGGAATCAGCAGCCGGTTGATTTCGTTCGTGCCTTCGTAAATGCGATTGACGCGGCAGTCACGATAAACGCCTTCAGCCGGATAATCTTCAGTGAAGCCGTTGCCGCCGTGAATCTGCACGTTTTCATCGGCGCAGTAAAAAAGAATTTCAGTTCCCGCGACTTTGATAATCGCGCATTCAATCGCGTATTCCTCAATCGCCTTCATCTGTTCCGCCGGATTCTTTTTATCAATCGTCTCTTCCTTGTTTTCGATCATTCCGGCAGTGCGGTAAACGGCTGATTCACCCGCATAAATTTTCGACACCATCTCGGCCAGTTTGTATTTGATCGCGCCAAAGCTGGCGATGGGACGCCCGAACTGATGACGTTCGGCGGCGTATTTTGCGGCCTGCGCCAGCACGCGCTTGCTCCCGCCGATTGAACCCGCGCCCATCTTGATGCGCCCGAAGTTGAGCACGTTGAAAGCAATCAGATGTCCCTTGCCGATTTCACCGAGCAGCCGGTCTTTCGGAACTTTCGCGTCCTGCATCAGAATCGGCGTTGTGGATGAACCGCGCTGACCGAGCTTGTGTTCCTCGTTGCCGTGCGTGACGCCGGGATCATTCCTTTCGAGAATGAAGCCGGTGAATTTGTCACCGTCAACTTTGGCAAAGACGGTCAGCACATCGGCAAAGCCGCCGTTCGTAATCCACATCTTTTCGCCGTTGAGAATCCAGTGATTGCCGTCTTCGCTGAGCCGCGCCGTTGAGCGCGCGCCGAGCGCATCCGAACCCGAACCGGATTCGCTCAGACAATAAGCGCCGATCCATTCGCCCGATCCGATTTTCGGCAGATATTTTTCTTTCTGCTCAGGCGTCCCGAACAGGACAATCGGCAGCAGGCCGATGCTGCTTGTCGCGCCAAAGCCGGTCGAGAACGAAGCCTGGCCCGAAATGCCTTCGGCAATCAGCATATTCGAGATGTGATCGAGTTCGAGTCCGCCGTATTCTTCGGGAATGCTCGCATTGATCAGCCCCAGGTCAGCCGCCTGTTTGATCAACTGCCGCTGAACTTCGTAATCCTTGCTTTCAATCGCCTCGTGTTGCGGCACGACTTCCTTGTCCATGAACTCCTGCGTCGTCTGCCCGATCAGCTTCTGCTCGTCGGTGAAATCTTCAGGCGAGTAAACCTGCGCGGGCAGAGTCTCCTGAATCAGAAAGCTGCCGCCCTTGACCACTTCTTTTTCAAGTGCTGCTGACATAGTTGATCTCCTCAATGAAGGTCCGACAAGCTGCCAGCTTGTCATCATTTTATAACTGCGACTGTTTCCGGTGATACGATCCGCTGGGAAAGTCAGCGACAAGCTGGCAGCTTGTCGGACCTTGAATCTTTACACCATCAGATTTTCAAAAATGCCTGCTGCGCCCATCCCGCCGCCAACACACATCGTAACCATGCCGTATCTGACGCCTCGGCGCTTCATTTCATAAAGCAGCGTCGCGGTCAGCTTCGCGCCCGTGCAACCGAGCGGATGACCAAGCGCAATCGCGCCGCCATTGACGTTGATGCGTGCCAGATCAAGGCCGAGTTCTTTGATGACCGCGAGCGATTGCACGGCAAAGGCTTCGTTGAGTTCGATCAGGCCGAGATCATCAGCTTTGAGTCCGGCAATTCTGAGAGCTTTCGGAATCGCCACGACCGGGCCGATGCCCATCTCTTCAGGCGCAACGCCGCCCGTCGCATAGCAGACAAACCGCGCCATTGGCTTCAGGCCAAGCGCCTCGGCGCGTTCGCGTGACATCACCAGCGCCGCCGCCGCGCCATCAGACATCTGCGACGAAGTGCCTGCGGTCACGGTTCCTTTGACATGAAAAACCGGCCTGAGTTTCGCCAGCCCTTCCATCGAAGTGTCACGCCGCACGCCTTCGTCAGTGTCGAAGACTGTTTCAGTGACCTTGTATCTGTCCTTCGGCCCCTTGCCGCCCATCACGGCTGAAGCTGAGATTTCGCGGGTCGTGATCTTCAGCGGCACAATTTCGTCTTTGAATCTGCCGCCATCAATCGCTGCCGCTGCGTTGTGGTGCGAGCGCACGGCGAACTCTTCCTGCCGCTCGCGCGGGATTTCATACTTGCGCGCCAGGTTCTCAGCCGTCAGCCCCATGTTCAGATAAGTGTCAGGATAGCTTTCGACGAGCGACGGATTCGGCGAGAGGTTGTAACCGCCCATCGGCAGCATGGACATTGATTCGGCTCCGCCACCGATGGCGACTTCAGCCGAACCGCAGATGATGTGTTCCGCCGCAATCGCAATCGCCTGCAGGCCCGATGAGCAGAAGCGATTGATCGTCATCGCCGAAGTCGTCACCGGCAATCCGGCGAGCAACCCGACCTGCCGGGCCATATTCATGCCCTGTTGCGCTTCAGGCGTCGCGCAGCCGATGACGATGTCTTCAATTTCTTCCGGTTTCACTTCCGGCGCGCGCGTCAGCAACTCTCTGACGACTGCCGCCGCCATATCATCAGGCCGCGTGTTTCTGAGCGTGCCTTTCGGCGCTTTGCCCACAGCGGTGCGGAGCGCATTTACTATGACTGCTTCACGCATAAAATCATCTCCTTGCCTGGTTAATCAGAAAACTTACTGCCAGGTTATGGCAACAGGTCTGAAACTTTGATTACGGCTTTCGGTTCAGCCAGCGGAGAAACCGTCTGCCCTGCCGTGAAAGTCTGTACGTCTTTGTAACTGAAACCGTATTCAGCCTTCGGGTCAGGCTGCGGGTCATGATGAACTTCCAGTTGTTTATCGGGCAGATTGATGATCCAGTAATCCGCGATTCCGGCTTTCGCATACAAACTGCCTTTATGCCTTCTGTCGTGAGCGAGTGATGAATCGGCGACTTCGATGACCAGAGCCGCCGATTTCGGATGCTCGTCCGTAAAATCACGAATCTGTCCGGCAACGACAGCGACATCAGGTTCAGGGTCAGAAGCTTCTCCTGACGCGAGAGGATTCTGTAGGCGAATCACCCAGCCTTTGCCAAAGGCTGCGCGGACAGCTTCATCCGCCAGACGGACAGCCGTTGCGTGTGGCCCGTAAATCGCGCTCATCTCGAATATCTGACCTTCAATCAACTCGACACGCCTGCCAAAAAACAAACCTGCCTCAGCCGCCTTGTAATACTCGTCGCGTGTCCAGCGATACAATCTCGGTTCAGCGACTTCTCCACCAGCCGGAGGATCAAGCGTTGCAGTTGACATCACGACCTCTCTTAATTCCGCAGCGGTTTGCCGGTCTTGAGCATGTGCGCGAGGCGTTCCTGCGTGGGCCTCGTAGCGAGCAGGCTGACGAAGGCTTCGCGTTCAAGATCGAGCAGGTACTGTTCAGAAACGCGCGTCGGGTGGGTGATCGCGCCGCCGCTGACGACTTCGGCAATCTTTGTTCCGATCAGCGCGTCGTGATCTGAAATGTAACCGCCGCGTTTCATCATATGAATGCCGAGTTTGAATTTCGTCAGCGCGGCTTCGCCAATGACCAGCACGTCGGTTTTGGGCTGCGGCTGAATGTAACCGGCCCTCGCCATCGCCAGCACGGTCTGTTTCGCTTCGGCAAGCTGACGGTCTTTGTTCATCACGATGCGGTCTGCATGGCGAACGAGGCCGAGATGCTGCGCTTCGACGGCGCTCGTGGCGACTTTGGCCATGGCAATGTTCTCGAACCATTTTTGCAGGAAGCTGAAATGATCGGCCTGCGGGTTGTCAGCGACAGCGTCTGACGCGCGCACGGCTGCTTCCTTTGTGCCGCCGCCGCCGGGAATCAGACCAACGCCGACTTCAACCAGGCCGATGTAAGTTTCAGCCGCCGCGACGGCGCGATCAGCGTGCAGCGTCATTTCGCAGCCGCCGCCGAGCGTCAATCCGAACGGTGCCACGACGACAGGCTTTGCCGAATAGCGCAGGCTCATCGTCATATTCTGGAACTGCCGCACGGCCATGCCGATTTCGTCCCAGTCGCCTTCCTGCGCGCCCATCAGCATGAGCATGATGTTCGCGCCCGCCGAAAAGTTATCGCCCTGGTTGCCAACGACCAGGCCTGCAAAATTCTTCTCGACCTCTTTGATCGCAAAGCCGACCATCGCAATCTGATCGCCGCCGAGCGCATTCATCTTGGAATGAAACTCCACGCACGCGACGCCATCGCCCAGATCAATCAGGCTCGCGCCCGCATTCTTTTTGATGACCTGACTGCGGTCTTTGAGCGATTTCAGAATGATGATGCCTGACGGGATGTGTTCGGGTTTGTACTGGCCCGCAGCGAAATCGAAGTAATGCCGCGCGCCGTTTTCAGTTTTGTAAAAACTCTTCGCTCCAGCAGCGAGCATCTTCTCGACACTGGCCGGAACCTCGCGGCCTTCCTCGCGCAGCCGGGCAACGGATTTCTCAACGCCGATGGCATCCCATTTTTCAAAGACGCCGAGTTCGTGCGCGAAGCCCCATTTCATCGCGTTGTCAATTTCGACGATGTTGTCGGCAATTTCAGGAATGCGGTTGGCCGCATAGATGCAGGTCTCGCTCATCGTCTTCCACAAAAACTCTCCGGCCTTGTCCCTGGCATAAACGAGCGCGGGCAGACGGTCGGTGAGCTTTTCAAGCTGCTTTGCGGCGTCGAGCGAAGCGAACTTTGCTTTCTGCTGCGGGCGATATTCAAAGGTCGTCGGGTCGAGCGTCAGAATGTCCTTGCCGACTTTTTTGTAAAAGCCGCCTTTGGTTTTGTCGCCGAGCATTTTGCGCTCGACCATCTTTTCCATGAAGTCAGGGACTTTGAACGTCTCGCGCATTTCATCGTCGGGCAGGCTGTTGTAAAGATTGCGCGCGACGTTGTAAGCCGTGTCGAGTCCGACAATATCGAGCGTGCGAAAGCTCGCGCTTTTTGCATGGCCGATGGTCGTTCCGGTCAGCGCGTCAACTTCCTCAAACGTCAGGCCGAGTTCGGTCATCACCTTGAAGGCATTGAGCATTGAAAAATTGCCGATCCGATTGGCGACGAAACCCGGACGGTCTTTGGCATAAACGACGCCCTTGCCCAGCACGCGATCAGTGAAATCAGCCATGAACCTGGTGACTTCAGCGTCAGTGTCCGGCTGCGTGATGATCTCCATCAGGTGCAGGTAACGCGGCGGATTGAAAAAATGCGTGCCGAGAAAGCGCCGACGGAAATTATCTGAACGACCTTCAGCAAGCGATGCGAGCGGAATGCCTGAGGTGTTTGATGTGATGATCGCGTCGGGTTTCAGATGCGCTTCGACGCGGGCATACAGCGAGCGTTTGATGTCCAGGTTTTCGACAATCGCTTCAATGATCCAGTCACAGTCTTTGATCTTTGCCAGGTCGTCATCGAAGTTGCCGAGCGTAACAAGATTGGCGACTTCAGGCGAAAAGAGCGCGGCGGGTTTGTTCTTCTTTGCGAATTCCCAGCCTGCATTGACGATGCGATTGCGCACCGGCGGCGCTTCGAGCGTCAGCCCTTTGGCCTGTTCTTCAGGCGTCAGTTCCTGTGGCGCAATGTCGAGCAGTAAACAAGGGATGCCTGCGTTGGCAATGTGCGCCGCGATCTGTGACCCCATCACGCCCGAACCCAGCACAGCGGCTTTTTTGATCTGCATAACGTTCTCCGGTTATCAACCACAAAGTTGCGCGAATGATTACTGCAAATTTTTCTGCGGCGCTTTGTGGCTCATCTGAGATGGCTTTTATAACAACGCCCAGGGCAGCACGTAACAGGCCCCGGTCAGCGCAAAGAGTAAACAGAAAATATTGGAGACCAGCGAAAACCTGAAAAACAACGGCTGTTCGGCCAGTCGCATCACCCAGAAGATCGCCATGCCGACCAGCACCGTATGGCCCAGATCGGGATAAGGCCGCAGCAGCGCTTCCGTGTGCCTGAGCGACACGGCGGCAAAGAACAGAAAGCAGAAACTCAGACACAGATTGAGAATCTGCACGACGTTGCGATTGACAAAGCTGATGCGGCGCAATTCGCTGCGCCATTCAAACAGCCGCCAGAAAAACAGGTGAAAGATCAGCCAGCCAAGATTGGCAAACCCGCCGATCCTGATCAGGATCATCGCAGTTTCACGACTCATAACCGGGGCACGCCTGCAAAAGCGCCGGATCAACAGTCAGCGATCTGGTCAGCACTTTTACTGAATGGTTTGTTGTTTCCCGGCGTATCGCTCTTCCTGCTCGGCATACAAACGATCAATCTGTGCCTTGTGTTTTTCAGCCACCACGCGCCGCCTGATTTTCAGCGTCGGCGTCAGTTCGCCATTTTCAATCGTCAGTTCCTGGCCGAGCAGCGCGACCGCCTTCACTTTTTCGTAGTGTGCCAGTTCGGGCGTAAACTTGTCCACCTGGCGTTTGATCAGGTCCATCACCTGCGGATGACTGAGCAGTTCGTTTGAATCAGCGTAAGCAATGCCCTTGAGTTCAGCGTAACTTTTCAGCGCGTCCATCTGCGGCACGACGAGCGCCACCGGGAATTTTCGCCCGTCACCGATCACGACAACCTGATTGACGAAGCGGCTGCGCTTGATCTCATTTTCAATCGGCTGCGGCGCAATGTATTTTCCGCCGCTCGTTTTGATGAGGTCTTTCTTGCGGTCGGTGATGTAAAGATAACCGTCCTCGTCCTGATAACCAATGTCGCCCGTGTGCAGCCAGATGCGCCCCTGTGCGTCCATTTCAAGCGCCTCGGCGGTGGCTTCGGGCTTGTGGTAATAACCTGACATCACGTTCGGGCCGTGACACAGAATTTCGCCGTCAGCAGCAATCTTCACCGTGATGCCAGGCAGCGGCTGGCCGACCGAACCAAGCCGGTTGTGGCCAGGCATGTTGGCCGTGATGGCCGGTGAACTTTCCGTCAGCCCGTAACCCTGCAAAATCGGCAGACCCGCGCCGTAAAAGATGCGCGCCAGTTCAACCGACAGCGGCGCGCCGCCTGAAATCAGGTATCTGATGCGCCCGCCCATCGCGGCCCGCCATTTGGCAAAGACCAGTTTGTCGGCTATCGCGTGTTTGAGCCGAAGCATCAGGCTGACAGGCCGGTTGCTGGTTTTGAGGTCGGCCCATTCAGCCGCAATGCGCATGGCCCAGTGCGCGATGGCTGACTTTTGTTTTCCGCCGGCTTCGGCCTGCTCCATCGTCCGGGCATAAATCTTCTCGAACAGACGCGGCACGCTGGTCATAAAATGCGGGCGCACTTCTCTGAGGTTCGGCGCGACCTGATCCACGCTTTCGGAGTAATGAATCGCCACGCGGCAGGACAGGTAAAGATAAAGTCCCGTGCGCTCGAAGATGTGCGAAAGCGGCAGGAAACTCAGAATCACATCGTCTTCCCGGATCGGCAGGTTGGCCGCATTGGCCAGCACATTCGACACCAGATTGCGGTGCGTCAGCATCACGCCTTTCGGCTCGCCCGTCGTGCCTGAAGTGTAGATCAGCGTGGCCAGGTTTCCTGGCTGAACGCTGCGCCGCAGGCTGTCGTAAACATCGGGTTCGCGGCGGTCGGCGGCGCGCCCGCGCTCCTGCAGTTCAGCCAGACTGATCAGGCGTTCATCATCCGCCACGATCTGATCGAAGGCGACGATGACGCGCAGTTTCGGCACTGCCCTGAGCGCCGATTGCGCGCGGTCATACTGCGCCTGACTGGAAATAAAGAGCACTTCGACTTCGGCATCGGTAAGAATGTAGCTGATCTGAGCCGGAGCCTGTGTTGTGTGAATCGGCACATCAGCCGCCGCGCAGTTGAGTACCGCCAGGTCAGCCATCGTCCATTCGGGCCGGTTTTCTGACAGCAGTCCGACGTGATCGCCCGGCCTGACGCCAGTTGCGCGCAACCCCATGGCCGTCGCGCGCACCTGCGCTGACAGTTCGCTTGCTGCAATCGAATGCCAGACGCCGTCACGTCTGACATTGAGCAGGTTGCGTTTCTCCTGCCTGGTCGCGGCATCGCACAGATCAATCAGCGTTTTGATTTCCGCAGTCGAAGACATTTCCTGAATTACTCTGCTCCCTGTTCACTGACTCCGTTGAAGAAAATATCCATGACCGGTTCGACCATCGTGGACAACTGATAACTGTTGTGACTGAGCACCCAGTTGGTCGCCATTTCATCGAGCGCGCCAAACAGAACCTTGGCCGTCAGCTTGGCATTGAACTGTGGCCGGAACAGACCGCGCTGCTGACCGTCTTCCAGAATCTCGCGGATGATTTGCAGGTATTCGGCCAGCTTCGTGGTCGAAAACAGCTCCATGAACTTCGTCGTGTGGCGCAGTTCAATCTGAAAGACGATGGCTCCGTCGCGGTCGCGGTCAAGCGCCTCGAAATGCAGTTGCGCAAAGCGGCGCAATCGTTCGCGCGGGCTGTCGAGTCCGGCCAGTTCCGAGCGGGCGCGGCTGATGAATTCATCCATCGCCTCGTTGAAAATCGAACTGAGCAGCTCGTCCTTGCTCTTGAAATAGAGATAAACCGTCCCGTCCGCGACACCGGCAGCG
>CAYWDW010000101.1:0-11102 GCA_964457105.1 uncultured Heliobacteriaceae bacterium | reverse complement strand
AATATTCCGAACTACAGATAAAGCGCGGCGATTCAGAATTGACACCTGGGCAGGGGCGGCAGGCTGTCAGCTTATGGCCCCTCAATTCAGGTCCAGTTGTTTTCACGCCATGTCGCGGCGCTCCGCCCGTTCAGCGCGGATGATGTTTCGCCCAGCGATAAGCTGTCCACGCCGAAATGATGTGGCAGACCCAACCCAGCAGCCCGCCCGTGCCAATCCACAGCCCAGGCGTGACGATCAGCCAGAACACGCCGCGCAGGATTTTGCCGTTGTAAATCTGCCCGACGCCGGGAATGAAAAAGCTCAGCACCGCAGCCAGTCCGGGATCTTTCATAATGTTTTCAATCCTCCGCGTTCATCATACGCCGCGCGCCACAGAATGTTCCGGCGCGGCTCAGGCCCGCAATTGACCCTGCTGCAAACGCGCTGTTATATTCCGTCTCCGCTCGATCAGCGCCAGTTGATTGCTGGCCAGGCACATACGATATCTGAACAATGACTGTTGCCAACGAAACCCCTGATTTCACGATCCGCCGGTGTCAGACTCTGACCGAATTCCGGGCCTGCCTGGCGATGCAGAAAGAAGTCTGGCAGTTCTCTGACCTTGACGTGACGCCGCTGCGGTCGTTCGTCATCACCCGGCACAGCGGCGGCTTCACGCTGGGCGCGTTTGACCGGGCTGACAAACTGCTCGGCTTTGCGCACGCGCTGGCGGCTTTTGACGAACAGCGGCGGCCATATTTTTATTCGCAGATGCTGGCCGTCACCGTGCCGCTGCAAAACGCGGGCATTGGCGCAAAGCTGAAACTCGCGCAGCGCGATTACGCCATCGCGCACGGGCTGCCGCTGATGACGTGGACCTTCGATCCGCTGCAATCGCGCAACGCCTATCTCAACATCGTCAAACTGGGCGGCGTCGTGCGGCGGTACAAGGCCAATTACTACGGCAACGAAAGTTCCAGCGCGCTGCACGCCGGCCTCGACACTGACCGCCTGATGGTTGAATGGTGGACCGGTTCTGAACACGTGGCGCGGGCGCTTGCCGGCCTGAGCCGCACCGATGAACCCGTCGCTGCCGTCGAAATCCCGTGCGACCTTCAGCCGATCAAGGATCGTGAAATGAAAGAAGCACAGCGCTGGCAGCTTGAAGTGCGCGCCGCATTCGAGCGTCATTTGTCCGCCGGGTTGTATTGCGCCGGTTTCGAGCGCGGGCGCGACGGCGCACATAGTCGCTATCTTTTTTTCAGGGATGACCGGCGGGAAGTCGCGCCGGGCTATTAACGATCAAAGGATCAGACAAATCATGAACAACTCCTGTTTCAGTCTGCGGAGCAGACTAAAGGCAAATCTGCTGCTCGTTGTCCTCGGCTTCAGCCTGGCCTTGTCTGTGTCCGCTTCTGCGCAATCCGACGATCTCGATTTATCAACCAGTGAACTGCGGCCCGTCATCGAACGCTTCTCGACTGATCGCGGCAGCCTGAATCGCTTTTACACGATTCAGATTTCGCCGACGCGACAGACGCGGATGAAACAGTTTTATAGGGACTGGCTCGACCGCCTGGCAAAATTTGATTTCAACAAGCTGAGCCACACCGGGCAGATTGATTACCTGCTCTTCAAAAATCATCTCGATCACGAACTGCGACAGCTCGACATTCAGGCCGGACAGATCGCTGCAACCGAGCCGCTGACGCCTTTTGCCAGAGCGATTATCGAACTGCACGAAGCGCGCCGCCGCATGGAGCCGGTCAAACCGCAGCAGACCGCCGCGCGGCTCAATGAACTGAACAGGCAGATTGCTGAAACACGCAAAAAGATTGAAGCTGCGCTCAAGGCTGAACCGAACAAATTCAAAAAGACCGTCGCCAATCGCGCCGCAATGCAACTGGCCGGATTGCGCACGACGCTGAAAAGCTGGTTCGATTATTACAACGGCTATGACCCGCTCTTTTCGTGGTGGATGAGCGATCCGTACCGGCAGCTTGACCAGTCGTTGCAGAGTTACGTGGTCTTTCTCCGGGAAAAAGTGGTCGGCGTCAAAGCTGATGACAAGGAGACGATCATCGGCGATCCGATTGGCCGCGAAGCGCTGATGAGCGAATTGCAGTACGAGATGATTCCGTACACGCCGGAAGAACTGATGACGATTGCCCGGCAGGAATTCGCGTGGTGCGAGGCCGAAATGCTCAAGGCTTCGCGCGAACTCGGTTATGGCGACGACTGGAAGAAGGCGCTCGAACACGTCAAGAATCTCTATGTCGAACCCGGCAAACAGACCGAACTGATCCGGCAACTGGCGCTGGAAGCGATTGATTACCTGGATCAGCACGACCTCGTGACGGTGCCGCCACTCGCCCGCGAGACGTGGCGCATGGAGATGCTCTCGCCCGAACAGCAGCTTGTGTCGCCGTTCTTCCTGGGCGGCGAATTCATTCAGGTCGCCTATCCGACCAGCACGATGCCGCACGATGCAAAGCTGATGAGCCTGCGCGGCAACAATCCGCATTTTTCGCGCGCGACGGTGCAGCACGAACTCTTTCCCGGTCACGGCCTGCAGCAGTTCATGACGGCGCGTTACAAAACCTGGCGCGCTCCGTTCGGGACGCCGTTCTGGACTGAAGGCTGGTCGCTATACTGGGAATTTCTGCTGTGGGACATGAAATTTCCGCGCTCGCCGGAAGACCGCATCGGCATGCTGTTCTGGCGCATGCATCGCTGTGCGCGCATTCTGTTCTCGCTCGGTTTTCATCTCGAACAGATGACGCCGCAGCAGTGCATTGACCTGCTCGTCAACCGCGTCGGCCACGAAGTTGACAACGCCACGGCTGAAGTCCGCCGCTCATTCGCGGGCAATTACGGGCCGCTGTATCAGTGCGCTTACATGCTTGGCGGGTTGCAGTTTTATGCGCTGCATCGGGAACTGGTTGATTCGGGAAAGATGACCAACCGGGCCTTTCACGATGCGATTCTGAAGGAGAACCGCCTCCCGGTTGAAATGGTGCGCGCCATTCTGACCAGGCAGAAACTGACGCGCGATTACACCGCCAACTGGAAGTTTTACAACTTCAAATAGCCACAGCGGCACAGCGCACGTGGCAGAATCATCTTATGAAAATCGAACGCATCGAATTACGCGAAATTCACCTGCCGCTCGTCGCGCCGTTTGAAACGAGCTTTGGTCAGACGACCGAGCGGCGCATCATCATTGTCAAAGTCTTCAGCGAAGGGTTGCACGGCTGGGGCGAATGCACGGTCGGTGAACATCCTTTCTACAATCACGAATGCACCGACAGCGCGTGGATGATCGTTCGTGATTACGTCGCGCCGATGGTGATGGGCAGAGAGATTGAATCGCCCGCGCAGGTGACGAAGCTGACAGGCGCGATTCGCGGCAATAAAATGGCGCGCGGTGCCGTCGAAACGGCTGTCTGGGAGCTTGAAGCGCGGCGGCAAAACGTGCCGCTGTGGCAACTGCTCGGCGGCACGCGCACAGAGCTTGACTGCGGCGTGTCGCTCGGGCTGCAGCCGACCGATGCCGCGCTGCTCAAAAATGTTGAGAAGGAAGTCGCCGCCGGTTATCAGCGCATCAAGCTCAAAATCAAACCAGGCCGCGATTACGAAATGGTCCGGGCCGTGCGGCGCGAATTCCCGCACATTCGCCTGACGGTTGACGCCAATTCGGCCTACACGCTGGCCGATGCCGAACTGCTCAGCAGGCTGGATGAATTTGACCTGCTGCTGATCGAACAGCCGCTCAGTTATGACGACATCATTGATCACGCTGAACTTCAGCGGCAGCTCAAGACCGCAATCTGTCTGGATGAATCCATCCTGAGCGTTGAGGATGCGCGCAAGGCTTTGTCGCTCGGTTCGTGCCGGATCATCAACATCAAACTCGGTCGCGTCGCCGGGCACGCCGAAGCGCAGCAGATCGAAGCATACTGTCGCGCACGCCGCGTTCCGGTCTGGTGCGGCGGCATGCTTGAATCGGGCATCGGTCGCGCGCATAACATTGCGATGTCCACGCTCGCGGGCTTCACGCTGCCGGGCGATGTGTCGGCGTCAAAACGGTACTGGGCTGAAGACATCATCACCCCGCCGGTCGAAGTCTCGCCGCGCGGCACGATCACGCCCCCGACCGGGCCGGGCATCGGGTATGAGGTGAATGAAAAGCGGCTTGAGGCGCTGACGGTGAGGACTGAAGTCATCAAATGAATTGATGGAGCAGTTTATGCCGAAGGCAATTCTTATCTGGTTCCTTTTGCTTTTTATCCTGCCAGCCGTTGGGGCGCAGTCGGGAACGTCAGGCAGTGTGATCCCGAAAAGCTACGATCAGGGGAATCTGGCAGAGATCAGGGGCAAACGAAAAGCTTATCTGAATGTTGCGCCATCCCTTCAGCGTGACCGGATTCTGGCTGAGCTTGCCAAAAGCAAAAGCGATCTGGAACTTGTTTCCCGCGTGAGCGAAGCCGATTTCATTATTGCGTATGCGATCCAACCGGAATCGGGTGGGATGAAATCAACCGGCCCTTACGAAGAACAGATTACATATTTCGGGCGGATGATGGTTTACCTCCTGAAAGACAATGAACGTCCGCGTGTATTCTGGAAGTACTCCAAAGTTTACGCGGACAGCCTGCAGCGAACCCGGCCCCGATTCGATCATGAACGTGTTGAGGTGGTCGCTGTCAAAACCTTTATCAGGGAACTCAGAAAATCCAGGCAGGCAGGAAAATGATACCTGCTGCTGGCCCGGTCGGAAACGTTTTATGAAAGCAATCTGGAAAGACACTGTCATCGCTGAGAGCGACCGGACGATTGAGGTTGAAGGATACTTTTATTTCCCGCCCGATGCGGTCAGGCGCGAATATCTTCGTCCGAGCAGCGCGCACAGCCTCTGCGGCTGGAAGGGCGAGGCGAGTTACTACGATGTGGTCGTCAACGGCGAAGTCAACCGGGATGCCGCATGGTATTACCCGCACACCACAGAGGCCGCAAAGAATATTGAGAATTACATTGCCTTCTGGAAAGGCGTGATCGTTCAGTAAGTGAACAGCAAACGGATGACACAGTGGCGACTGATTCAAACGGATAGTCAGTGACGATCAGTTGCCGCTGTGTCATCCGTGTTTCATTTGACGTCTTACGGACAATGGCTCACCGCTCAAAATCCAAACCGGTCGAACAGGAAATCGCCAGGCTCCGCCGCGAAATTCTCGATCACGATCATCGCTATTACGTGCTGAGTCAGCCGACGATCAGCGATGCCGAATATGACGCGCTGATGCGGCGGCTGAAGGAACTTGAAGCGGAGCATCCCGACCTGGTGACGCCCGATTCGCCGACGCAGCGCGTGTCGGGCGAGCCGGTTGAAGGTTTCGAGCGGTATCGTCACCAGCGACCGCTGATGTCGCTTGATAACAGCTACAGCATTGATGACCTGCGCGAATGGGCGCAGCGGTGCGAACGGCTGGCGGGCGGGCGCAGCTTTGATTACATCGCGGAACTGAAAATTGACGGGCTGAGCATCTCGCTCATTTACGAGGACGGGTTGCTCGTGCGCGGCGTGACGCGCGGCGACGGCATCGAGGGCGATGTGGTGACGAACAATGTGCGGACGATTCGCGCGATTCCGCTGCGACTCAGGAACGACGCAGCGCCGCAGCGACGGGGCGACGCGGCAAACAAACAGGCTTCGCTGTTTGCCGCGGACGGGGCAGACCGGCAGGCGCGAGAGGTTGAATTGCGCGGCGAAATCTTTCTGCCGCGTAAGGCTTTCGAGAAGATCAACCGCGAGCTTGAAGAGGAAGGCGAGCCGACCTTTGCCAATCCGCGCAATGCGGCTTCGGGAACGCTCAGGCAGCACGACCCGCGCATTGTGGCCGAGCGCGGCCTCGACATTTTCTGCTATCAGTTGTTCTTTGACGGCGATGACGCTTTTCCGACGCACGCCGAATCGCTGGCATGGATGACGCAGGCCGGGTTCAAGGTTGATCAGCATTACCGCCGCTGCCCGACGATTGAGGCTGTGATTGCCTTCTGCAATGAATGGGAGCAGCAGCGATTCAAATTGAACTACGACACCGACGGCATTGTGGTGAAGGTCAATCAGATTGCGGTGCGTGACGAACTTGGCTCGACGGGCAAATCGCCGCGCTGGTCAATTGCTTACAAGTTTCCGGCGCAGCAGGCTTCGACGCAGTTGCAGGAGGTGATTTATCAGGTCGGACGAACCGGTGCGGTGACGCCGGTCGCGGTGCTGGTGCCGGTGCTGCTGGCTGGCACTGTCGTGTCGCGCGCGAGTCTGCACAACGCCGATGAAATGAAGCGCCTGGGCGTGATGAAAGGCGATTACGTCTTTATCGAAAAGAGCGGTGAAATCATCCCGCAGGTCACCAGGGTCATCACTGAAAAACGCACGGGCAAAGAGGAAAAGCTGGTCTTTCCGCAACGCTGCCCCGAATGCAACACGCCGCTGGTCAAACCCGCTGATGAAGCCGTGACGCGCTGCCCGAATCCTGATTGTCCGGCCCGGCGGCGCGAAGGTTTATTGCATTTTGCGCAGCGGGGGGCGATGCGCATTGACGGCCTGGGCGTGGCGCTCGTCGGACAGTTGACCGCTGACCGCGCCAGGCGCGACAAAAAAGGCGAACCGCTGTTTGACGAAAACGATGAACCGTTGAAGCTGCCGCCGCTCGTGCGCGATGCGGCTGATCTCTATTTGCTGAAGGGCGAGCGCGATGAACTGATCGCGCTCGAACGGATGGGCGCAAAATCGGCTGACAACCTGCTGGCGCAGATCGAAGCGAGCAGGGATGCCGGGCTGGCGCGGCTGCTGTATGGCCTGGGCATTCGTCACGTGGGCGAACGCACGGCACAGGTGCTGGCTGGTCACTTCGGCAGCATTGACCGGCTCAGTGCGGCTTCGGTTGAAGAGTTGTCGCAGGTTCACGAAATTGGCGCGGTCGTCGCGGCTTCGGTTTATGACTGGTTTCAGCAGCCGCGAAATCGCAAACTGATCGAGCGGCTGAAGGCCGCAGGCGTGAAAATGGAGGCCGCTCTGCCCGGCGGCGAACAGATCGCTCGTGTGTTCGACGGCAAACAGTTTGTCCTGACCGGCACGTTGCCGACACTGAAGCGGGATGACGCAAAGGCCTGGATCGAAGCCCGGGGCGGGCGCGTAACCTCAAGTGTGACAAAGAAAACCGATTATGTGGTGGCGGGCGAAGAGGCCGGATCGAAGCTTGAGAAAGCGCGCGAACTGGGCATTCCGGTCATTGACGAGGCGGCGTTGCGAGGGCTGGGGAAATGACTTTTTCAATACCAAAAAAAATTGCATTGACCTCTTTGCAAATTCCTGCGCGCTGAATATAATTCGCATCAACTAGCAGCGGTTATACCCTTATGGCTGAGGACGCTGCTGAATCGGGGGGGCCTAACGGCCTCCCCTAATGATTTTTGGGGCAGCCTTTTTTCCCGTAACAATTCCAACAGGAGTCGAACAACCATGAATGAAATTTCCGTTGTGCCTTCGCCCCTGGTTGTCTCGCCAGCCGTGACCGCAGGCGTGGTTCAGCAGGTGACTGAAATTCCCGGCCCGCGTTCGCGCGAACTGATGGCGCGCCGTGACAAGGCAGTTCCGCGCAGCTTCGGCAAGCTGACGCCGATCTTCATTCGCCGCGCTGCGGGGGCCATCATCGAAGACGTTGACGGCAACACCTACATTGATTTTGCGGGCGGCATCGGCTGCCTGAATGTCGGTTCGACGCCGCCCGATGTCGTGCACGCGATTCAGCATCAGGCCGGAGAGTTCATTCACGCTTCGGGCACGACGCCGTATGAGCTTTACGTGGCTCTGGCCGAGCGGCTGAACAAACTGACGCCGGGCGATTTTGAGAAGCGCACCTTTCTGGTCAACAGCGGCGCTGAAGGCGTCGAAAACGCCATCAAACTGGCGCGCCATTACACCGGGCGACATGCCGTCATCGCCTTTGAAGATGCCTTTCACGGGCGCACGCTGCTGGGCGTGGCATTGACGAGCAAGGCGATGTACAAAGCCGGCTTCGGCCCGACGGCTTCGGATGTTTACCGCGTGCCTTATGCCTACTGCTACCGCTGCGCTTACGGCGGCTGCGAACTTGGCGAGCATCGCCTCAAAGGCGAAAACACCGACGACTGGCCCGCGCCGAAACTGCCGTGCGTCGGCGGCGTCGAAAATCTTTTCAAGCGCTACGTTCCGGCTGAAAACGTCGCCGCCGTCATCATCGAGCCGGTCATTGGCGAAGGCGGTTTCATCGCGCCGCCGCGCCAGTTTATGCAGCAGTTGCAGGAAGTCTGCCGCGCGCGCGGCATCGTGCTGATTGCCGACGAAGTGCAGTCCGGCATCGCCCGCACCGGCACGATGTACGCCTGCGAACAGCTTGGCCTTGAACCTGACCTGATTGTTTCGGCCAAATCGCTCGGCGCAGGTCTGCCGATTGCCGCCGTCACCGGGCGGGCTGAGATTATGGATCATCCGGGGCCGGGCGGCATCGGTTCGACTTTTGGCGGCAACCCTGTGGCGTGCAGCGCGGCGCTTGCGGTCCTCGATCAGATCGAACGCGAAAACCTGTGCGAACGGGCGCGTGAAATCGGCGCGCGCGTCATGAACTTCTTCCGCGAGCAGCAGCAGCAATATGATTTCATCGGTGATGTACGCGGCCTGGGCGCGATGGTCGGCGTCGAACTGGTCAAAGACAAGGAAAGCCGCGACCCGGACAAGGAACGCACCGACAAATTTACCCGGCTGGCTTACGAACGCGGGCTGATCACGATTACCGCAGGCAATTACGGCAACGTCATCCGCACCCTGATGCCGCTTGTGATGACGGACGAACAGCTTGACGCTGCGTTGGCCGTGATGGCCGGAATCTTTGCCGAGTTGAGCTGAACTCTGGTGTGTCAGGACGGAAGGCCGGGATGATTACAGCACCACCATTGCGGATAGTTATTGATACAAACGTGATTTTTGAGGGGCTGACCCGACAGGGCGGTGCCTGTGGTCTGATCATTGACTCCTGGCAGGCAGGATTATTGCGAGCCTGTGTTTCGACGGCACTGGCGTATGAATACACGGATGTTCTGGGGCGCAAACTTTCAGCACAGCGCTGGCAGCAGCTTCAGCCGGTTCTGGGCAGCCTGTTGAGCCGGGCCGAATACGTCCCGATCTTTTATTCGTGGCGTCCCAGCTCAACTGATCCGGGTGATGAACTGGTCATAGATTGTGCGATGAATGCGGGTGTGCCAATTGTCACGATGAATACGCGTGACTTTCAGGCTGCAAAACTTTCGCTCGGATTGACCATATTGAAGCCTGTCGCCTTAGTTGCGATACTTGCAGGAGAAAACCAGGGGGATGGCACCAATGAATCAGGTTAATTTGCAATTGCCGGAAACACTGCACCATCAGCTTGAAGCTCTGGCTCGCGGCGAAGGTGTTTCGCTTGATCGTTATATTCTTTACCTGCTGGCCCGGCAGGTTGCCGCAAGTTACGGAGTCAGGCCCGTTTCTTCTGACAGCCGGGAAAGCGATCAGGAGCGTTTCACTGATCTGCTGCAAAGGCTGGGACAGGCCCCAGCCGATGAGATTGACCAGGCCCTGGCTGGGCGTGAGCCGGTTGCACCTGAACCTGAGCTGGCCCCTGAAATCATCGCCCGCCTGCAAAAGAAACTCACTGACAGCCGACCACCAGCATAAATCAGGCCGAGCGGATCAATTCTGATCCCGCCTTTGCGACCGGCGGCTGTCTTCTCTGAGGTTGCAGATTTTGTGTTCGCTGTACATCGCAAAGATGAGGCTGGCCCACAGGCCCGACATGTCCAGGCAGCACAGCGGCAACTGATAAGCGTAATGCAGGCTGATGAATTCACGCAGCAGCGGCAGGCGAAGCTGATCCTGCGCGATGGCAGACACGCAGATCAGCAGCAGGTGCACGAAGAACCCGCAGCCGGTCAGCAGAAAACGATTACGCAGTCTGAATTCTTCAGCCAGCAGCCTGGCAGCAGCGCGCGGCGACAGGCCGGAGGCCGCTGATTGAGTGTCATTCATAAAATTTCAAAGGGAGCTGGAACATCAGGGCGGGCCGTTGGAGGGCGAGATCAAAGGCGCGATCTCTGATTTCATTATCGGGTACTTGCGGCAAAACTTCAGCAGAATTTTTCAGGAAGGCGCAGGCTGACTAATGACTGTCAATTCCGGCAACTGGAATTCATCGCTTTACGATCAGAAACATTCGTTCGTTTACGAATACGGCAGGGAACTGCTCGCACTGCTTGACCCGCAACCAGGCGAGCGCATCCTCGACGCCGGTTCAGGCACCGGGCATCTGACAAAACAGATTGCTGACGCGGGCGCCACGGTTATCGGCCTTGACGCTTCAGCAGAGATGATCGAAACCGCGCGGCGCGCGTATCCCGATCTTGAGTTCATTCAGGCCGACGTGACTGACTTTTCATTTTCCGAACCATTCGACGCGGTCTTTTCCAACGCCACGCTGCACTGGGTGACGAATGCTGAAGCGGCGGTCAGGTGTTTTGCACGGGCGCTGCGGCCTGGCGGGCGGTTTGTGGTCGAATTCGGCGGCAAAGGCAACGTCGCCCGGATTCTGAATGCCGTCAGCGAAGCGATGCGCGCATCCGGCCTGGGTGAATTCCGGCACGACTGGTATTACCCGACGATTGGCGAATACGCGCCGCTGCTCGAACGGCACGGCCTCGCGGTGGATGTGGCGTGGCTCTTTGACCGGATGACGAAACTGGAAGGCGAGGACGGAATCCTGAACTGGCTGCGCATGTTCGGCACCGTGAAGACTCCGCAACTGAGCGATGAAACGCGACAGCGCGTGTTTGACCTGGCCGTCGAAAAGGCGCGAAACAGCCTGTTCATTGACGGCCAGTGGTACGCCGATTACCGCCGCCTGCGCATCGTGGCCCACAAGGAATAAGCGGGCAGATGCGGCCAGCCTGATTCCACCGAACTGCGCTCAGCTTCGGGTAATCTCGACCCTGTAATCCTCAATCACCGGATTCGACAACACGTCGTGCGCGAATTTTTCGATCTGCGT
>CAYWDW010000100.1:0-11123 GCA_964457105.1 uncultured Heliobacteriaceae bacterium | reverse complement strand
GTCTGTTTGTGCGCCGGGTCGTTGCGCCAGGAAACGTGGCGGGGCAAGTGACCGGCAGCCGGTGGCCGCTGCCGGTCTGTTGCACCGCCGGAAATTCACCGACCGGTGTGCAACCGGCCACCACAGGGAGCTACAGCTTATGCCGACTTTTGTTTACAAGGGCCGCAATCGCATGAACGAAAACGTGACCGGCGAACGAGCCGCGGACAACCGCGAGGCGCTGGAACGATTGCTGCGGCGTGAACAGATTATTCTGACCAGCGCGCGCGAAAAGGGCCGGGAACTGGCGCTGCCCTTTGTCAGCTCGATGGGGCAGAAGATTGCGCCGAAGGAACTGGCCATTTTTACCCGGCAGTTTTCCGTGATGATTGATGCCGGTCTGCCGCTCGTGCAGTGCATTGATATTCTGGCCGAGCAGCAGCAGAACAAATTCTTCAAGCAGGCTCTGACAAGCGTCCGCAACGATGTCGAAAGCGGCATGACGCTGGCCGATGCGATGGCCAAACAACCGAAGGCTTTCGACCGCCTTTACACCAACATGGTCGCGGCAGGCGAAACGGGCGGTATTCTCGATGCCATTCTGCAACGCCTGGCGACTTACATTGAAAAGGCCGTCAAGCTCAAGAGCGATGTCAAAAGCGCGCTCATCTATCCGGTTGCGGTCGTCGTCATCGCCTGTCTGGTGATTGCGGTCATTATGATTTTCGTCATTCCGGCCTTCACGAAAATCTTTCAGGAAATGCTCGGCCCCGGCGAACTGCTGCCGCTGCCGACGCGCATCGTGGTGGGCGTCAGCCATTTTATGGCTTCGTACTGGTGGGTTGCCGCGCTCATCATCGGCGCAATGGTCTGGGCCGTGAAGATGTATTACGCCACGCCCGGCGGCAAAAAGGTGATTGACACGGGCATGCTCAAGGCGCCGGTGTTCGGGGCAGTGCTGAAAAAAGTGGCGGTGGCGCGCTTTTCGCGCACGCTGGCGACGCTGCTGTCATCGGGCGTGCCGATTCTGGAATCGCTCGACATCACGGCCAAAACCGCCGGCAACATGGTCATCACCGAAGCCATTCAAAAGGTGCGCGCCGGGGTTGAGCGCGGACAGACTTTCGTCGAACCGCTGCGCGCCACCCAGGTCTTTCCGAACATGGTCGCGCAGATGATCGGCATCGGTGAACAGACCGGCGCGATGGATTCGATGCTCAGCAAGATCGCCGATTTTTATGAACAGGAAGTGGACGCGGCGGTCAAGCAGATGCTGACGCTGATTGAGCCAATCATGATCGGCTTTCTCGGCGTGACCATCGGCAGCATCGTGATTGCGATGTACCTGCCGCTCTTTACGCTGATCGGCAAGATGTCAGGAGGGCACTGAAACGTTGCGGGCGATGAGTCACAACCGAATCTCAATGTCGTTCTGGATGACGGCGGATGACACGCTGAGGAAACGCCTGACCCGGCTGATTCTGGTGCGGCTGGGGGCGATGCTGCTGCTGATGGGCACCGTCTTTGTCATGGATCAGGTGCCGTCCATCAGAGGTCAGCTGACGGCGAACCTGAGTACGGTGGGTCTCATCACGCTGATTACCTGCGGCCTGACGTGTGTTTACACGCTGATGCTTTACCTCTGGCCGGGGCAGCGTTTCCAGGCCTGGGTGCAGGTTGCGGGCGACATCGTGCTGATTACGTGGCTCGTGTCAATCAGCGGCGTGATTCAGTCGCCGTTCACGGCGCTTTATCTGATTACGATCTTTATTGCCAGCAGCCTGCTGACGCGGCGCGGCACGCTGGTGATGACGGCTTTCACCTGTGCCTGTTACGGGCTGGTGGATTATGCCGCCTATCGCAACTGGTGGCCATTTGACAGCGGCAACCTGGCCAGCGTGATTCCGCCGCACACGCTCGGTTCAGCGGTCGGCTTCAATTTCTTCGCTTTTCTGGCGGTGGCTTTTCTCGGCAGTCAGTTGCACGAACGACTGTCGCGCACGGATGAGCATCTGGCCCAGGCCAATCGCAATCTGAGCGACCTGCGCGCCTTCAGCGAGCGCGTCATTGCCAGCATCAGCAGCGGACTGCTGACGACCGATCTGAAGCATTACATCATTTCATTCAACCGGGCCGCCGAAGAGATTACCGGTTACAAGGCGAGGGAAGTGCTGGGTCAGCACCTGAGCCTGCTGATTCCGAACGTCAGCGAACTGCTTGACCGCAGCCTTGAAGCGCTCAAGTCAGGTCATCACCTGTCGCGCCTGAATGTCGAATGCCGCACGCGTGACGAGCGCGTGCTGGAAGTCGGCATGAGCATTTCACCGCTGACGACGACGACGGGCGAGATTACCGGCTTCGTGCTGCCGTTTCAGGATCTGACCGAGGTCATTCAGCTTGAACGCGAAGTGCGCCGGCACGACCGCCTCGCGGCGCTTGGGCGTGTCGCGGCGGCGATTGCCCACGAAATTCGCAATCCGCTGGCTTCGATGCGCGGCGCGGTGCAGATGCTCGGCAGCGACATTGCGCTCAATGATGAGCAGGTGCAACTGATGAATATCGTGCTGCGCGAATCAGACCGTCTGGATCGCATCATCACTGATTTTCTGATGTATGCCCGCCCGCGCCGCCCGGAAAAAGAGCCGGTGGATCTCAACGAACTGCTCCGGGAGGCGATGATGCTGTTGCGGCTCAGTTCAGAAATTGACAGCGACAGACATCATCTGACGACGATGCCATCGCCCGCACCGGCGCTCGTCGAGGCTGACGCCGGACAGTTGCGCCAGGTCTTCTGGAACCTGGCGCGCAACGCGATTAACGCCATGCCCGACGGCGGCACGCTGACCATTTCAACGGCGCAGGCCGGCGGTGACGCTCAGCCGGAACAGATTGAAATCACCTTCAGCGACACCGGCATCGGCATGAACGAGGAACAGATTGAGTGCGTTTTTGAGCCGTTCAGCTCCTTTTCGTCCGACGGCACGGGGCTGGGCATGAGCATCGTCTATCAGATCATCAAAGAGCATCAGGGACGCATTTCAATCAAAAGTGCGCCCGGTCAGGGCACAGCAATTACCGTCCGGCTGGCCGCCCTGAGTAAATCACTGGCCGTGTCGGCGGCAGCCTGACGCCGTGTGCGGCGTCAGCACAACCCGGCGGTGACGGACCGCGCAATCCTGGCATTGCCGCGCAATCATCAGAGTAATCATCATGACAGACACTAACTTACTGATTGATCTCTCACCCTCTGAACTGGCGATGTTTGAGAATCCGCTGCTGACTGCTGGCCCGGTCACGGCACAAACCAGGAGCAGGAAGTAACGGTTATGGCGAGATTACTGGTAGCAGACGACGAGCGGAGCATGCGCGAGCTGCTGGAACTGGTCTTCAAGCGGGAAGGCCATCAGGTCACTTCGGTGTCCAACGGGCGCGAGGCCCTGGCAGCCCTGGCCCAGAGCAGTTGTGACCTGATTATCACCGATGTCAAGATGCCCGATCTGAACGGCATTGAGCTGCTCAAGGCAGTTCGTGACCAGGCGCCCGACACGATGGTGATAATGATGACGGCCTTTGCCACCATCAACAGCGCGCGCGAAGCCTTCAAACTGGGCGCCGATGATTTCATTCAAAAACCCTTCGACGTTGACGAATTCAAGCTGATCGTGCGCAAGGCGCTTGAAAAGCGCGACCTGCGGCAGGAAAACGCGCTGCTCAAACGCGAACTGCACCGGCGCGGACAGCTTGGCGACATCATCGGGCGCAGTCCGAAGATGCAGGCCGTTTATCAGATGATTGAAACCGTCGCCGCCAATTCCAGCACCGTGCTGGTCAATGGCGAATCCGGCACCGGCAAGGAACTTGTCGCGCGCGCCATTCACAATCTGAGCGCGCGGCGTGATCGCCCTTTTGTGTCGGTCAACTGCGGCGCGTTCACTGAAACGCTGCTTGAATCGGAACTCTTCGGTTACGTCAAAGGCGCGTTCACCGGCGCACAGACCAATCGCAAGGGGCTGTTTGAAGCCGCCGACAGCGGGACGATCTTTCTGGATGAAATCGGTGAAATGACGCTGGCGATGCAGGTCAAGCTGCTGCGCGTGCTGCAGGAGCGCCGCATTCGTCGCGTCGGCGGCACCGAAGAGTTGCCGGTTGACACGCGCATCATTGCCGCCACCAACCGCGACCTGGAAAAGATGGTCAAGTCGGGCGAGTTCCGCGAAGACCTCTATTACCGCGTCTCGGTCATTCCGCTGGAACTGCCGCCGCTCCGGCAGCGCCGCGAGGATATTGCCGATCTGGTGCAACACTTCCTGACAAAATTTGCCGCTCAGTCCGGTCAGCCAATCAAACACTGTCATCCCGAAGTGGTGCGCTATCTCGAAGAATATGACTGGCCGGGCAACGTCCGCGAACTGGAAAACACCATCGAGCGCGCCGTCGCCCTGGAGATGAACGAAGAGATTCAGCCGACGCGCCTGCCCGAACGCATCTTGCGCTATTCGCCGCAGCAGGCGAGCGGCGAACTCAATCTGCCTGACACCGGCATTGATCTGGAAAATTACCTGCGCGAACTCGAAAAAAGTTATCTGCTCGAAGCGCTGCGTCGCACGGGCGGCAATCAGACGCGCGCCGCTGAGTTGCTGCATATGACCGTGCGCAGCCTGCGCCATTGCCTGGACAAATACGGGATTCGGCAGATGACCAGCCAGTTGCGCGAAATTGCAGCCAATCAGCGACGGTAAGTCAGGCGTCGGGCAGAGTGACCGGCCTGCGCCGCTCAGTGATGGAACGATGTTTGCTCCGAGCGTCTCTGCACTGGAAGGCTGATTCGGACAGAGCATAACCAGGAGGAGACATGCGCCGGCAGAAAGGTTTTTCACTGATTGAATTGTTGCTGGTCGTGGCGATTATCGGCATCATTGCGGCGATTGCGATTCCGAATCTGCAAAACGCCAACCGCATTTCGAGAGAGGCTGCCGCGATCAGCAACCTGCGCCAGCTTGTTTCCGCTGAAGGCGCATATCTGGCTTCGGTCGGCGGCTATGCCAGCTACGGGCTGCTCAGTGATCTGATCACGCATAATCTGGTGGACAGTTCTTTTACCGAAATCAGGAGCAGTTATTTATTCACGATTACGCAGCCGAACGGCGCCGGCAGCTATCAGATCAAGGCCGCCCCGCAGGCCGGAGGGCTGAAGTTCTTTTACGCGCGGGAGAATGGTCAGATTCTGGAAAACACGGCAGACGACATTGCCGCTGCCACCCCGATTTCAAATCGCTGACAAATCCTGGCAACCGGATCGTGCAAAGTGTGCGACCGGCAGCCGGACGCGAACGGATTGATGCCTCCCCCTCAGGTGACTGTCGAAAAGCAAAAGCAGATGGCGCGATTCAACGTCCGGCCCGCCGCCGGGGTATAATCTCTGCGTTCCTGAAGATCAGCAGAGGAGAACTGAGGCCATGAGTCAGCAGGCAGGTCAACAATTCACGGCATCGTTGCAACGCGCGCGCGCTTATCTGACGGCGCGGCAGAACGCTGACGGCGGCTGGGGCTACACGAGCGCACAGAGTTTTGCCGAACCGACCTGTTATGCGCTGCTCGCGCTGGCCGCCGCGTCGCCAGCCGATCACACGCCGGGCGAAACTCAGGCCCGCGCGCTGAAATGGTTCGAGACTCACCGCAGCCAGGCCGGTGCCGTCGCGTTTGAGGATGACCGGGTCACGCCCGATAACTGGGGCACGATGCTCGCCTGCTTCACCCTGCAACGCCTGAACATCAGCCCGGAACTGGATAAACATTATCAGCATTACCTGCTCGCTTCGCGGGGCAATCGCATCAGCCCGCAGGCCGCAGCGCCGCTCAAACTCAACGGCGAGTTGCAGGCCTGGTCGTGGGCGACCGGCACGGCAAGCTGGGTTGAACCGACCGCTTATGCGCTGCTGGCGCTCAAGGCGGCGGGCCTGCGCGCGCACGAACGAGTCAGAACCGGCGAAACTTTTCTGCTGGATCGCGCCTGTTATGACGGCGGCTGGAATTACGGCAACAAGGAAGTGCTGGAGGTGAAACTCGAACCGATGCCGACCAACACCTGTTTTGCGCTGCTGGCGTTGCAGGATCTCAGGCGCGATCATCCGGTCATTCAGCAGTCGCTGCGGTATCTTGACCGCGAACTGGCCGCGCGACAGTCCACGCTCACGCTCGCGCTCGGCGCGTTGTGTTTCGATGTTTATGAACGTCCGGTGAACAACCTGCTCAGCGGCCTGCTCACGCGCCAGGCGGCGGACGGAAGCTGGCGCGGCAATAATCATCTGACGGCGCTGGCGGCGCTGGCGCTCGCGCTGGCCGTTGAGAAAAATAATGTCTTCAGAGTCTGAACAGTTCACCTTTGAGAGGTGAACTGCGGGATGGCACAAGATGGAAACTGACGAAGAGAACAACCACATGACGCGCCGACATTTTTTGCAGGCCGCGACGGTGGCGGCTTCAGGCGTGGCGGGGCTGGGCGCGGCGGCCTGTAAAAATATGGGCGCGGCGGCGCGCGATTTCAGCCCGCTGGCCACGCAGGCGCGCGTCACGATTCTGCACGCTGCTTCGTATGACAAAGACCTGAGCGACCTGTTGCGGCAGGGGATGAAAAATCATGCGCTCAACGTCCAGGGCAGGCGCGTCGTCCTCAAACCGAACCTGGTCGAATACCACACGGCGCACAAGATCAACACCAATCCGCGGCTCGTGGCGGCGGCGGCAGACTGCTTCAAAAGCCTGGGCGCCAGAGAAGTCATCATTGCCGACGGGCCGGGGCATCAGCGCGACACTGAAATGCTGCTTGAACTTTCGGGCCTCGGCGAAGTCGCGCGCAGCGAGCGCGTCCGGTTCGTTGATCTCAACACGGACAGCATTCATCGCGTGGCGACCGCCACTCACCTGACGGCGCTCAATGAACTGTGGCTGCCCGAAACGATTCTCAATGCTGACCTGGTGGTTTCGATGCCGAAAATGAAAACGCATCACTGGGCGGGCGTGACGCTTTCGCTCAAGAATCTGTTCGGCGTGATTCCGAGCGTGCGTTACGGCTGGCCGAAAAACGTCCTGCACTGGCACGGCATTGACGAATCCATCGTGGACATTGCGACGACCGTCAAACCCGGCTTCACGATCATTGACGGCATCGAAGGCATGGAAGGTAACGGCCCGCTGCACGGTGAAACCGTCAGTTCACAGGTCATCGTCATGAGCGAAAGCCTGGCGGCGGCGGATGCGACGGCGGCGCGGCTGATGAGCATTGATCCGCTGAAAGTCAAACACCTCGGTTATATGCGCAAGCTCGGCGAACCGCTCGCTGAACGCCGGATTGTGCAGGTCGGCGAACGGCTGAAGGATTACCGCCGCGAATTTCGCCTGATTGATTCATTCTCGAATATAAGGATGAACGGCTGAGGAGGAATTCGGAATTCGGAATTCGGAAGTCGAAGCTCAGACGAGCCTGAAAAATGATGGCAGCTTTTCTTCCGAATTCCGACTCCCGAATTCCGACTCCCGACTCTCTGAGTTATGAAAGTAGTTCCCATTGCGCTCAACACCTTTCGTGAATCGGTGCGTGACCGCGTGCTCTATAACCTGATTCTGTTTGTGCTGATGCTGGTTGGCGCGTCGCTGTTTCTGGGCGAACTGTCAATGTCGCAGGAGACCAAAATCATCGTGGATATGGGCCTGTCGGCGATGTCCATTTTCGGTGTGCTGATTGCCATCTTCATCGGCATCGGCCTGGTCTACAAGGAAATTGACAAGCGCACGATTTACAGCCTGCTGGCCAAACCGATTCAGCGCTATGAATTCATCCTCGGCAAATACTTCGGCCTCTGCTTCACGCTGCTGGTGAACACGCTGCTGATGGCGCTGGCGGTGGCGCTGGCGCTGCTGATCAACAGCGGGCCGGGCGCGATGCAGTGGCGCATTATGTCGGCGGCTTATCTGATCTTTCTGGAACTGATGGTGATGACGGCGCTGGCGCTGCTGTTTTCGTCGTTTTCATCACCGGCGCTGTCGGCGCTGCTGTCGTTCTGCGTCTTTGTCATTGGCCGGTTCAGCGCCGATCTGAAGCTGTTTGCCGATACAGTTGGTTCAGGCGTCATCCGGGCGCTGTGTCAGACGCTGTATTACGTGCTGCCGAATCTGGCGAATTTCAATTACATCCGCGAAACCGCCAACGGGCAGCTCGCTTCAGGCCGGATGATCGGCGCGGCGACCCTGTATGCCGTGCTGTATATCACGGCGCTGCTGTCAGCAACGGTGCTGATCTTTCAGCGGAGGAATTTCAAATGAAAGCAAAAGGCGGCAGACAAAATCAAAAGGCAAAAGGCAAAAGGCAAAGGGCAAAAGTGGGATTCGGAAAAAAGGCTGAACTGTGACAACAGAAAAAGTGCCGACTGAAAAGAAAAAGTGCTGACCTTTTGCCTTTTGCCTTTTGCCCTTTGCCTTTTGATTTTTATGAAGACCTGGTTATGGACAATGCTGCTGCTGCTCGGCCTGGGCGCCACCATTCCGCTGCAACGCTGGCTCGATCAGCGGCGCGGTGCGGCGGCAGTGCTCGAAGATTCGCTTTATGTTTCATCGAGCAAAACGCTCAAGCGGATGAGCCTCGGTTACGAAGCTCTGATGGCCGATGTTTACTGGCTGCGCACGATTCAGTATTTCGGCGGCAAAATGGGGCAGATCAAAGGGCAGATCAACATCAACGATGTCAGCACGTGGCGGCTGGACCTGCTTGAACCGCTGCTCAGCATCACGACTGAACTTGATCCGAATTACGTGGCCGCTTACCGCTTTGGCGCGATCTTTCTGCCGGACATCAACCCCGAAGCAGGCATTGCTTTTGTAAAACGCGGGATTGCAAACAACCCGCAGCAATGGCGGCTTTACAGCGATCTCGGTTACATCTACTGGAAGCAGAAACGGCTGCCGGAAGCGAGCGCGGCTTACGGCGAGGGCAGTCAGATCAAAGGCGCGCCATCGTGGCTGAAGGCGATGCAGGCCGTGATGCTGCTCAAGGGCGGCGACCGGCAGACCGCGCGCGAACTCTTTCAGCGCATGTATGAAAGCAGCGATGACGCCTACACCCGTCAGCTCAGCCTGACGCGGCTCAAGAGCCTGCAATCCGAGGATGAACTGGCGCTGCTCGATCGCCTGCTCAATGGTTATCGTGAACGCTTCGGCGCGTGCCCGCCCACGCTGCCTGCGCTCGTCAAAGCCCTGTCGCCCGCGCTGCGCCAGCAGATGCAGCAGGGCGGCCTGCAGTTTGATGACACCCTCGCCCCACTCGACCCCGACGGGTTCCCCTACAGTTACAACTCATCTGCATGCACGGTCGCGCTCAATGAAAAGACGACGGTCGTGCGCTGGCGATTTTGAAAATCGGTTGTCCGTAGTCCGTAGTCCGTAGTCCGTAGTCCGTAGTCCGTTGGAATTGAGTATGACCAGCCAGTAAGCACAGACAACTGACAACTGACAACTGACCACTAACCACCAACCACTAACCACTGTTCTATGTTCGCACTTGAAATCAGCAATCTGACGAAGGATTACCCGGTGGGGTTCTGGAAGAAACGCATGGTGCGCTCGCTGGACGGGCTGAATCTGAAGGTGATGCAGGGCGAAACCTTCGGCTTTCTCGGTCCGAACGGAGCGGGCAAGACGACGACGCTCAAGATTCTGATGCGGCTGATCTATCCGACCGCCGGAAATGCGCTCATCCTCGGCTGCCCGCCTGACGATATGAAGATGAGAGCACGCATCGGGTATCTGCCGGAGCAGCCGTATTTTTACGATTACCTGACGGCGCGGGAGTTTCTGGTGTATTGCGGCAAGCTGTTTGATATGCCGCGCGCTGCGGCGCTGCGGCGCGCTGATGAACTGCTCGCACGGGTGGGCCTGAGCGAAGCTGCCGACAAGCACCTGCGCAAGTTTTCCAAAGGCATGCTGCAACGCGCGGGTCTGGCGCAGGCGCTCATCAATGATCCTGACATGCTGTTTCTGGATGAGCCGATGTCGGGCCTTGATCCGCTCGGTCGTCGTGAAGTGCGCGATCTGATTGACAGTCTGCGCGAGCAGGGCAAGACGGTCTTTTTCTCTTCGCACGTGCTGTCTGATGTCGAAGCGTTGTGCGACCGCGTGGCGATTCTCAATCGCGGGCGGCTGATTGAATGCGGCAGGTTGTCGGATATTCTCGGTCGCAGCAGCAGCGAAATGGAGATTGTCGTCAGCAATGTCAGCGAGGTCACGCTTGATGAATTGCGCCCGCTGGTGGTTTCGATTACCGCGACGGCTGAAAGCGCGCGCATCAGGGTGCGCAATGAATTTGAGGTCGCGCGCGTGCTGGCGCTCGTTCACCGGCAGCAGGGCAGGCTGGTGTCAGTCAGTCCGGTGCGCGAATCGCTGGAAGATTTGTTTGTGCGCGAAGTCAGTGAGCAGGCTCCGGCGCTGAGCGCTGTCAGTTGAAGATCAGCCCCCGCTGAGTAAAGGGTAATGCTTTATGGTTGAATTTCAGTTATTCAACAGAATCACGACCAATCAGCCGTCACTGACGCCGGTGCAGATGCGAGCTTACTGGGGCGAACTGGATCTGCTGCTGGCGCGCATTGAAAGCGCGAGTGACCCGTATGACGTGCTGGGCGTCGAACGCACGGCGAGTTACGAGGAAGTCTGGTATTCCTACAAGCATCAGATTGCGCTGCTCTATCCGTCCTATGCCATCAACTGTTCGTTTCCTGAAGCGATGCAGAGCCGCATCGAGCGCGTCTTTGCGAGAATCTCGCGCGCCTTTGCCGTGCTGGCCAGCGCAGGCAGGCGACAGCAGTTCGATCAGGCGGGCGTGGTGCCCACTGACCATCTGAATCCGGCAGTGAAAACGCCGACTCAGCCGCCCCCTGGGCCGTCGCGCCTGGCCGCGCTGGCCGAAGCCGCCACGCGCATTCAGGAACTGGCTCCGGTGGTCGGGCAGCTTGCCGCCACAGTTGAGACCCCGGCAATGGCGCCTGGCGCGGCGGCGACGCCTGAGACTGAAGCTGAAACAGCGGCTTCAAATTTCGGCAAATATCCGCGCCGGTTTCCCCGCTTCAAAATGCGGATGCCGGTGCAGGTGACCGGTTACA